>CAYJHN010000005.1:3476-23877 GCA_964369985.1 uncultured Desulfovibrionaceae bacterium
TTTACTCATTTCTTTAACTCATGTTCTCAGATACTTGATTTATTCGATAAACCCAGACAGATTCAGATAGATTTTGATTTCGCTAGCTCAATACAAAATCCTCACTCAAAAAAAACGTCGTTTTTTTGAGCTCGCTAAAGGCATATTTTACTCATTTCTTTAACTCATGTTCTCAGATACTTGATTTATTCGATAAACCCAATCTAAGAAACCCTGATTTGTTTTTTCAGTATCAATAGAAACAATACAAGGAATATGGTAGGAGTGAAATTCAGAAACCAGCCTTTCAACAGCGTCGCGGTTTTCAGCAGGGCACTTCATCAATAAAAGAGCTTCTTCAATTTCATAAAGTTTTTCTTGTGCCTCTTTTTCAAGACGTAACTTTGCCGCAGAATCTCTTTGTTCCCACGTTTCCCAATTATTCCAATTTTCGTCTTCCATCTCTGACGGACTAGACGACCAATTAAATAATGAATAAATTTGAGGTATTATATTAGCACTTGCAATAAGTTTTTTCGCAATAGCTTCTCTTGCAATTATTTTAGCTTCAACAACATTTTTACATGTAACATACATAAGTAGCAGCTTTTTCATAATGTATACCCCTTATTTTCTCTATACCATATTTTGTAGTAATAAGCAAATAAAACTAAAGCTATGCATTTATGACAAAGGTTTCCACGTGATCTTTTTTTCTAAATAATTATAAATAATAGAGCATATTTTTGAAAGACAAAAATACAAGAACATACAAACAATCCAAATTTCTAATGTCATACGTGTCACTGTCATTATTTCTAAGGATTGAAAAGTGAGCTCTGGTAAAGAAACAAGTGCTGCCAAAGCAGAATCTTTAAATATCGATATTGTTTGGCCTGCAAGCGGTGGTAGCATCACTCTTTTTGCCTGTGGCAATAAAATATAACGTAAAGATTGAAATGGGCTAAATCCTAAAGCTTTTGCTGATTCACTTTGATGTTTTGATATACTTTCAATGCTTGCTCTCACTATTTCAGCTATATACACACCTTCGTAAAGACCAAGTGCAACTATAGCGGCAGTCATGCCCTCTATTTGCATAGGTGGTGCAAATATATAGGAAAACCAAGACAAAGTTTGAGGCGATAGCGAATAAGCAAAATCTTGTAAAGAAAAGATAAGCGGTAAGAAAAATTGTCCAGAAAAGAAATAAATCAGAAAAATAAAAATCAAAGGTGGAATATTACGCAAAGTTTGTACAAAAAAAGTAAAGGGTAAAACAACCAAACCTCTTTTATTTGCAGTATACATGCCAACAGAAAGACCAAAAACAAAGGCAAAAATAAAGGCCCACACACCAAGTCTGAGTGTGAGTAAAAAACCTTTTGAAAGCATACCTAAGGCAATTTCATTATTATTATCCATATAGAATATATAAGGAAAAAGCGTATCCCATTTCCAAGTTCTGCCTTGAAATACGAAGAAATTTATAAAAAAAGCAAGAAGCAATAATACACAAGAAAAGAGTAGGATATAGTCAAACTTATTCATTTTTGACCATGCCCTAGGCTTGCTTGTTCCTGGTATTACGGTTCTTGCTTGATTCATAATAATTCCTTTTATGATATTATTTTTTCTTCGACATACAAGAGAGTTATCCTCACAGTGCTCATTTCTTTGAGAACCTGCAAGTGAGCGGATAAGCGATAGACTCTTGCTAAAGAAAAAATTTTAAAGACTCATCTTTTAATAAAATCATCTCTCCACATAAAGTAGTTTCGTCATCTGAACGAAGTGAAGATTTTTCTTACACTTTGCCAGCAAAGATGATTAAATTGTATATAAAACTCCCATTTTTAAATCGAAACAGTATTTAAGCGAAGCTTAAAACTTTTTCGCAAAGAAAAAAAAAATAAAAACTTCTTTAGCCATGCCCTTTTTATTAAAGGATTACTATTCGGGTTTCCAAAGGGGCTGAGCTCCTTTGGTCGCCGAAGGCAAAAAAACTATAACTGGCTTTCCCAATTCTTTGTTCTAAACCAATAATCAACTCTTTCGTCTAGCCAGCCTTCTGCTTTTACTTTTGCTATCCATTCATTCAATACTTTTAGTGTTTCAGGATCATTTTTTCTTAAAGCCATACCTATAGGCTGTTCATAACCTTTTAACTCTCCTACAACAGTTACTTTTTCTGGATTTTCAAATTCTGTATATGCTGGAAGAGGTGCTGAACTCACAAAAGCATCTACCCTACCTGACAAAACTTCTTCAACAGCTGGTGCTTCGTCAGTAAATGGTCTTATTTGTGCATTTGGAAAAACTTCTTTTATTAATGGAATAGCTGTAGTTCCAATTCTTGCTGAAAGCATAACATCTTTATTGTTGATATCTTCAACTTTCTTTATTTTTGATAAAGACTTATTATTTACTAAAACTTCAAAACGTGCATAGTCATAAGGATCGGTAAAGTCAACTTGCTTAGCTCTTTCTTCTGAAATACCTAATCCACCAATAATTATATCAAATTTCTTTGCGTTTAAAGCTGGAATTATACCTGCCCAAGCGGTAGGACTAAGCTGTAGACGCACACCCAAATCTTTTGCTAAACGTGTGGCAACATCAATTTCAAAACCAATAAATTCACCTGCCTTATTTTGCATTGCCCAAGGCACAAAAGAAGAAAAACCAACACGCATAACTTTGCGCTTCTTTACATCATCAATCATGGAAGCTGACGCATTATCAAAAGCTAAAAAAGTTAATGATAATAATAAAATCGACAATAATCCTAAAACACTTTTTCTCATCACAAAACCCCTATGCATTGTTTTTTTTCCCATATATAGCGTATATGCGTTTTGCATATATGGACAAAGGTATACTCACTAAAGAAGTGAAAATAAGATAAAAAATAGCAACAATAATCCAAATTTCAAAAGACAAAAAGGTAAGTGCCACAAGCTCAGTTGCTCTTAACGTAATATCCGCAACAGAAATAGCTGAAACCAATGAAGTATCTTTTATAAGCGAAACAATTTGTCCTGTGAAACTAGGTAAAATATTGTGCACAGCTTGCGGCAAAGCAATAATTCTGCCAGTTTGTAAAGTGCTAAAACCTAATGAAAAACCAGCCTCCCACTGTGTATGCGGAACAGATTTAAAGCCAGCTCTAAAAATTTCAGCTAAATACGCACCCTCAAATAAAGCTATGGCAATACAGCCTGCTAAAAATGGAGTGAGTGAGAAAATTGGCGAAAATACGAAATAAATCAAATAAAGTTGCATTAAAAGTGGCGTATTTCTAATAAGACCGATTATAGATTTTGCAATCAATAAAGCCACGGGTGATGCAGATAAGGTCATTGCAGCTAAGCTTATTCCCACAATCAAGGCAAAGAGCAAACTCACACATACAAGTGAAAAAGTAACGCCAATTGATTGTAATAATAAGCCAAAAACCACACCTTCTTCTGTAAAGCTTATTAAATGTGGAAAAACTTGATCAAATTGCCAATTGTAGGAACGTGAAACATAGATGAAGAATGCAAAAAGCAAAGCAAAGAATGAAAAAGACACGAGTAAAGAATAAAAAGAAGTTCTCAATTTTTCAATCTTCGTTTTTTTTCCATCTATATACTCAAAAAAGCCTTTCATATTTTCATTTAAAGCTTCTTCAAGTGCAGAGCTATTTTCAGCAAGCTTCGACATATATTTCTCTTTATATTTTGTAATGAAAGAATAGAGCTATAAAAATGAATTTTAGACTTAAACTTTGCTATTCTTAAGGTTTGTTGACATTTTTTCTAACAATCTAACAAAAGTCTTTTTTTCTTCTTCTGTAAAATCTTCCCACAAAAGATCATTAAGATTATCTGAAATCTTCCAAAAAGATTCTTGAAAATCCCTGCCCTTATCTGTAAGTGCAAGTTTTTTAATTCTTGTATCATTCTCATCAGAAACTCTTTGGACAAATTCAGCCTTTTCAAGCTTATTTACAAGAACAGTTAATGTGCTTTTACATTTGCCAATATCTTCTGCTATCTTTGTCATTGGCTGTTTGTCTTTTTCATACAGTCTCACCAAGATATTACCATGCGAAACTGCAAGTCCTTTGACACCAGTTTTCTCAACTTCAGTAGTTATATAGTTATCAAAACTACTCTTTAATGAATAAATAAATTTGACAATATTTTTTTTATTCAATGATTTCACCTACACACAGTTTTATATCGAACAATATAGCCTTAAAAAGAACCATTGTCAATTACTAAATTTAAATCTATTTTTTCAAATAGTTAGAAATTTAAATTTTATCTTTTATAGAGCTTTTATTTATCATATTTTATACCTTTTACTTATATCTTTTAAATAAAAAAACTCAATGCGTGTCACATTGAGTTTATAATTTCTGGCATAAAGAATTTATTGCTTTTTTTGCCCTTCTTTTATTGTTTCTAAAACAACTTTGTGTATGCTAGGAAAAACTTGAGCAAAATTAGTGGTAGTAATCTTTTGCACTTCAATAAATTTCACCGTAATTTCCTTACTTACTTGTAAGGCTTCTTTATTAAGTTTTTGTATGCTTTCTTCTTTTTGTTGATATGACATAGTTTTTCCTAATATTTTAGATCTTTAAATTTTTTGTATATTTTACTATGAAATTATTTTTCTTCATGATCTTTAACATATTCTTTCATTAAAGCTATATTATCTAAGAATATTTCAAGTAGTTCTGGGTCAAATTTCTTGCCTGAACCTTCTTTCAAGAGTGCTATCACTTTATCTTCTGGCAAGCCAGGGCGATATACTCTATCTGATTTCAAAGCATCATACACATCAACAATAGATACAATTCTAGCTTCAATAGGAATATCATTTCCTTTAAGTCCGCATGGGTAGCCAGTTCCGTCCCAGTTTTCGTGATGGTAATGTGAAATAACTTCACCCATCATAATAATTGGGTTTTTAGAATCAGAGAGCAAGTTTGCACCTATAGCAGAATGTTGCTTAATAATATCAAATTCTTCTTCTGTAAGTTTTCCAGGTTTACGCAAAACGGCATCAGGCACTGCAATCTTGCCAATATCATGCAAAGGAGCAGCCGAACGAATGATTTCAGTATATTCTTGTCTCCAGCCTAGCAGTTTACCCATGCAAGCACTAAGTAGTCCAATTCTATGAACATGCCCGCCTGTTTCACCATCTCTGCTTTCTAAAGCATTAAATAAACGGCCAACAATTTCTGCCTGCGTTTCACGAATGATTTCAGTTTGCTCATAAACTAAGGCTTGCAAATTTGCGCTAATCATTCTTTGTGCTCTTTCAGCATCAATTACTCTATTACCCACCTGAATACGAAGTTGCAGTTCAGAAGCTTCAAAAGGTTTTTCAATATAATCATCAACTCCACCTTCACTAAAACCCTCTAACTTATCATTAAATTCAGTTCTAGCAGTAAGGAGTATGATATAAATATATTGAGAGTTTTGCGAAAGTTCACGCACTTTTCTTGCTAATTCAACGCCATCCATCACAGGCATGCTCCAGTCTGTGATAAGCATGTCTATAGTGTCAGGCGATTCCATAATTGCTTGTAAGGCTTCTTGCCCATCACAAGTTTCAATTACTTCATGCCCGTATTGGCGAAGATGTCCAGCCAAAATAAGTCTGCCCATCTCCTGATCTTCTGCAATAACAATACGCATAAGTTACTCCATGTACACTTTCATTGCATCGATAAGCGAGTCAAAAACTTTTTCAAACTCAGATAAGGTTGTTAAAAGATCTGCTTTTTGTTCTGGCAATGCTTTATCTCTTCCCATCTGTTCGAGTTTTAGCGCCAAGTCATAAGCTAAACCTTTAGAATAATATGAAATAAGCCCTTTTACAGCATGTGCACTTACAGTTAATGTAGAATTATCATCAACTTCAATAGCATTTTTAATCTCTAAAAGAGATTTTGGTGCGTCTCTTAAGAAGATTTCAATACTTCTATACGCTAAGTCTGGGTATGAGGCAAAAGACTTTGTAAGGAGTGTAATATCAAGAGGAAGTACAACCTTTCTCTCTTTACCGCCGCTAAAATGAGTTGACACATCTTGACCATTCATTTCCATATCTTCACTGTCCTTTTCAGTAAGTTCATTTTGTATAGCTAAATCATTTGTATCTTCAATGATTTGTTTATTGTTTTCTGCAAAGATTTCTGTTTCTTTTGCCTTGCTTTCTAGTTTTTCGTTTAAAATTTGTTTAGCTGCAATTTCTACCAAACTTTCATCTAAAGTAGGAATCATTTTTTCTTTGTCAACTGAAATACTTGGTGCAAATTTACTTGTGTCTAAATCAAGCTTTGGAGTAAATTCTTCTTTTTTTACAGCTGAAAGATTGATTACCTGCGTTGCAACACCTGCATTTATAGGTGGTAAATGCTTTGCAATGCTTGGTTCACTTGTGCTTTCACTTTTTACTAATGGTAGCTTTTTGCTCTCAGAAAATATTGAAGGTTCAAATTTTCTTTCGTCAACAACTGATTTTATATCAGCTATATATGGTTTATCTTTCTTTGGTTCAGCTTTTGCTTCTTCAGCAGCATCTGCAATTTTAGAAGCAATGCTTGGTTTAGCAGTAAAGCTCGGGTTTGTAATATTTTCCTCTGTATTCTTTACTATGGAAGGAGAGTAGACAAGTGGGGCTTGTTCTATCACACGAATAGTATCCTTACTTTTTTCAGCATTAGCCACTTTTACTGCACGTGACTTAAGGTTAAACCTTTCTGCTACTCTTTCTATTTCATAATGCAAATCTTGTAAAGCAGTAGGCTTAAGAATATAACTATCTAAACCTATTGAAATTAAAGAAGATCTTATATCATTTTCAGCATTTGCAGTAAGTGCAATAATTGGTAAATGTCTTGTATTGCCGTTTTCACTTTCCCTTTCACGAATAATTTTAGCAGCCTGAATACCGTCCATAACTGGCATGTGTATATCCATCAAGACAAGATCATACTCTTCTTTTGCAATCATATCAACAGCTTCTTGGCCGTCCTTTGCAACTGAAACTTCGTGTCCTAATTCTTTTAAGATACTGCTCACAACAAGTTTGTTTATTTCTAAATCTTCAACAAGTAAAATATGGAAATTATGCTCAGAGGTTATATGTTTTTCATCCTGAATAACTTCTGGCAAAGAATTTCTATCTAGATGAGCTTTATGGTTTACAGCTGCTACTAAAGCTTTTATAAGGTCAGTTGGTTTTGCTGGCTTATAAAGCGAAGCAAAAAATAGCTCCCTCACTAAATCAGTACTAAGAATTGCAGAAGAAAGTAATACAACTGGAATTTGGGCTAAACTAGAATCTTTCTTCATTTCTTGCACTAAGTCAATACCGTCTTTTTCAGGCATTTGCAAGTCTGAAATAACTACAGAAAAAGGCGTGTATGAATTTGAAGAAACCTGAAGTAGTCTAAGTGCTTCGTCAACACCTGTACAATCGCTAGGAATCATGCCCCATGATTTTACTTGCTCACGTAATATTCTACGGTTTGTTGCATTATCATCAACAATTAGAACATGTTCGTTTTTAAGAACAAGGGCTGAATCTTGTTTTTGGTTTATCACACCAGGTAAGTATGGTAAATTCAAACTAAAGGAAAAAGTTGAACCTGTTCCAACAGCTGATTCTAGCTGAAGTTTGCCACCCATCAAAGCAATAAGACGAGAAGAAATAGCAAGGCCTAAACCTAAGCCTTCAAACTTACGTTTAGATGAAGAGTCATGCATTTGTTCTGCTGAAAGTATTGTCGCTCTTTTATCAGGCGAAATACCTATGCCCGTATCTTTAACTATGAAATTTACCTTTGCTATATCATCAACAATCGAAGTCTCAGAAACAGAAAGTAAAATTTCGCCTTTGTCTGTAAACTTTATAGCATTGCTTAATAAATTTGATAAAACTTGTCTTATTCTTGTTGGATCACCAAGCAAGTTATCTGGTATATTTGGAGCAATATTTGCAATCAATTCAATGCCTTTAGAGTTTGCTTGATGCATATATATTTTAACAACAGAATAAAGCAATTCACGCAATGCAAATGGTTGTGAATCAACTTGAAGTGTGCCCATTTCCATACGTGAATAATCCCATATGTCATTGAATACATCTAATAAATTATTTGCAGATGCTCTAAGTGATGCAACTTGATATGACTGTTCATCATTTAATTTTGTTCTAAGTAAAAGTTCCGACATACCTAGAACACCATTTAAAGGTGTCCTAATTTCATGGCTCACCTTTGTAAAGAATTGTGCTTTATTTTTTAAGGCCTCTTCTTTATCAGCTGCTGCTACTTTTAGTGCATGGAGACAGTTGTCAATTTCTTTTTGAGCATCATAATTAATAGTAGTTACTTTTGCTTTTAGTTCTGAATATTTAGCAATTAAATCTAAGAATCTACCGCCATAAACAATAATTCCTATTGTGCCAAAAAGCCATAAAGCAGCAAGGGCAAGAATCCTAGTATAAAATCGTGTTTCTTCATAGTTAGTTATAGTTGAAAGTGGATAATATACACTCACACCACTATATAAAGTTCCAACAGGATTTACTCTAAAAAACCTGTGTACATAATTTTGCGCTTTAATGTCTTTATGCTTTTGGCTTACACGTGCTGGTAGCAAAACACGTAAATATGGAGCACCATAAAGTTCTGCCATTTCATAAACATAAGGCTCGCCTTTAGCTAAGGCTTCTAAGCCCGTTATCGTCCAGAGATCAGGTTTAGTTTCATCTTTTGAAATTTGGCTTCCAACAAAGTTTACATACACTCCATTATTGCCATAAAGCTCATTAATTACAGGTGAAAGCCTAGTATTATTCATTTTAGATAAAGCGCTAGACGAAGAACCTAAAAGATTTTCTAAATCTGCTTCAGACAATTCTTGCGGTTCAATATTTGCATTTGGCAAATCAAAGTAAATATCTTTAAAAATAAAATTAACTTCTTGTGACAAAACATATCTATTAGCTACAATTTCAGCCCCATTAATACCCAATTTAATAATACTTGAGTTAGTATTAAAGTAAGAATAAATAATTGCAGCAGAAACTAAAATAGTCCATACAAGCAAAAGAGCAAAGGAAAGCGCAAAAGATTTCTTTTGCTTTTGCACTATTGTTTCATGTAATTTTTCACTTTTTAAGCGTTGAATATTTTTTTGCATAGCAATATAGCAGACCTTTATTTATTTTTTTGCTTCAATAACAAAAGCAATATACAAGAAAAAAAACAATCCCTCAGTCTAAATCACAAGTGAAATTTAACATATTAATTACACAAATGCAAGTTTTTTTAATTTTCTATATACTTATATAACTATAAATAAAGCTTTAAATTCTAATCTGCAAACTATTGAATAGATTATATTATTAAAAAAACTTGCTATTGAATAACTTCCTTGTTATAATCAAGCGATTATTTTAAATAGAGTTACCAATACTAAACTAAAAAAGGAATGCAAAGTGAAAAATTCATCACCAAATAGCCCTTCTTTATTTATGCAATTTTTATTAGGTTCAAACTTAGGAATGAGAGCTAAACTAATTATTTTATTTGTTATAATTAAAGTTGTACCTCTTATTCTTATCGCTCTTCTTGCTTGGCAAGAAACCTCTACCATGGGCGATGAATTAAGAAATAGAATCAAACAGCTTATTGTAACCCTAAACAATTCACTCACACAAACAACCTCTGTTGCTATTGAAGATAGTATGGACGCTATTGAAAACCGTGCAACAATGGAAATAGAAAGAACTACAACAGACTTAGCTAATAATGTTGCAGAATTTCTTTACTCAAGAGATGCCGACATTCGCTTTCTTGCCAGCATAAAACCACAAAAAGAAATCCTAGAAGCCTTTATCAAAGAAAAAACAGGCAGAGTTCTTCTTCAAACTCCGTGGATACTTTCTGAAGACGGAACAAAATGGCAACCAGAAACACCAGCCGTTTACCAAGATAAAAAGGTTTCTGAAAATAAAGACAATGACATAAGTTTCCACTCTTTGCCACCTTACCCTTATGCTCATAAAAATATTCCAATCTACCATGAAGCTACATTTATAGATTTAAATGGTAAGGAAGTAATAAAGGTTACTAATGGCAATCTTATGAGTCCTGAGCTCAAAGATGTTTCTAAAAGAGAAAACACCTTTGTAAAAGCTGAAACATACTGGAAAGACTTACAAAAACTTAAAGACAATGAAATCTATGTTTCTGATGTAATAGGTGCTTATGTGCCTTCTAAAATCATTGGCTCATACACTCCAGCAAATGCACAAAAAAGAAATATTCCTTACGAACCTGAAAATGAAGCTTTTGCAGGAAAAGAAAACCCTGTTGGCATACGTTATAAGGGTATTGTGCGTTGGGCTATGCCTGTTTTAGAAAATGGCAAAAAAATTGGTTATATTACACTTGCTTTAAACCACGATCACCTTATTGATATGATGGATCATATCATGCCAACTGACGAAAGATACACTGAATATAGTGATCCTATTTCAGGTAACTATGCATTTATTTGGGACTATAAAGGCAGAAGCATTGTTCACCCTCGTCACCACTCTATCTACGGCTTTAACCCTGAAACAGGCTTACCTGAAATTCCATGGCTTGAGCAAACTGTTTACGAAGCGTGGCAAAAAAGTGGTTTAGAACATAACGAATTTCTAGCTACTTACCCAACTTTTGAAGGGCAAACAACAAAGAAAAAAGGTTCTGCCGACTTAGTAAAGCAAGGATTAGTAGGCCTTGACTGTCGTTATTTAAATCATGCTCCGCAATGTGAAGGCTGGTTTGACCTTGTTGAAGAAGGTGGATCTGGTTCATTCCTTATTTTATGGTCAGGATTAAAAAAACTTACAACAGCTGCTGCAATTCCATATTATACAGGTAACTACGGCAAAGAAAAAGTTGGATTTGGTTTTGTTGCTGTTGGTGCTGGCGTTGATGATTTCTATCGACCAGCACTTAAAACCAAGGAAGAACTTGATGGTTTGGTTGCTCAAGCTGAAAATGAATTAAATACTATTGCACAAGACGCACAAAATTATATTTTGCAAACTTTAAAAGACATTGCAATGAGTTTGAGCATTTCAACTGTTGTCATGTCTATTATTGTCATTATCATCGCTATTATGATGGCTTCTGCCTTTACAAAATCTATTTCAGAAGTTGTGCATGCCTTCAACAAATTCCGTCATGGCTATCGTGATACTCGCTTAAATTCTTCTAGAACAGACGAATTAGGCACACTTGCAAGAGCTTTTGATGATATGGCTAATGCCGTTGTTGAATCAGTGAAAGAACCGACCGCTGTTGTTGATAGCAATAGAAAGATTCTTTATGTCAACGACATGGGAGCAGCTATCACTGGCAGAACAAAAGAAGAAATTATTGGCAAAAACTTCTATGATATCACCTACTATGATGAAGGTTCAGAATATGACCCTATCTATGCTTTAAACAAAGGCAAAGAAACGAAAATTCAATACATTGAACCAGTAAATAAATACTTCCAAGATAGAGCCGTTGAAATCATCACACTTTCAGAAGATGGTGAAGAGGAAATTGGTTATATTATTTCTGCTTTTGACTTAACTGATATCACAAGAACAGAAGAAAGAATTGAAGAACAACGTCGCCTCCTTACCACAATCTTTACAGCAAGTCCTGATCTTATGGCTATATGTGACAGTGAAGATTCCTACCTCATGGTAAACCCTCGTTATGCTTCTTTAGCTAACAAACAAAGCTCTGAATTTATTGGTAAAAACATTTCAGAAATGCTTGGAACTGAATACGGTTCGATTGCAGGATCATACAATAAATCCGCAAGAGATAAAGGCAGAACCATTCTGCTTGAACAACAATACATCTTTGCTGACGGGCATAGCGAAATTGTTGAAACTCTCCGTACACCTATCTTCAACGCACAAGGTCAAGCAACAAGCTTGCTCCTTACAGCTCGTGACGTGACAGCTCGTGTTGAAACAGAAAAAAGGCTTATTGAAATTCAACATAGTCTTGAAGATGCTCTTCGTGAAGCAAATGCAGCTAACTCTGCTAAGAGTGACTTCCTTGCTCGTATGAGCCATGAAATCCGCACGCCTATGAATGCAATTATAGGTCTTAGCACTATTGTTCAGCGTTCGCTTACTGATCCTAATAACGATCCAGAAAAAACGCTTACTCAAGTTGAACATATTGAAAAGTCATCTAAACATTTACTTGCTTTACTCAACGATATCCTTGATATTTCAAAAATTGAAGCTGGTAAGGTTGAGATTGAATTTGCTCCATTCAACTTAGATGAAATGCTTAATGCTGTTGATGTTATTGTAAGACCACGCTGTGAAGCTAAGTCTATAACATTAAAAACAAATGTTGATCCAAGAGTTCGCCGTGAAGTTGTTTCAGATTCACTTCGTTTACGTCAAGTTCTTATCAATATGCTTGGAAATGCTGTTAAATTCACTAATGAAAATGGCTATATCACACTAGACTTACGCCTAAAAGACAGCCGTGAAGAAAAAATGCTCATTGAATTTGCAATTACTGATACTGGTATTGGTATTGCCCCTGAAAATATCAAAAAACTCTTTACTCCATTTGAACAAGCTGAAGCAAAAACTTCACGAGTTTATGGTGGTACAGGGCTTGGCCTTTCTATTTCTCGCAGTATTGTCAACCTCTTAGGTGGTGAAATTAGTGTAGAAAGTATTGTAGGACAAGGTTCAACCTTCTCCTTTGCTATTTGGGTTGACATAAACTTCCTAGGCAACGAACTTCTTAAAACAGAAGAAGTAAGAAATCTTGCTGCATCAGTAAATACTACTACAACACAAGAAACTCAAACTCAAACTACACAAGCAAATCAAGAAGAAGTAAATACAATTAACAATGGCCAAACTTCTGATATATTTACAACTTCTTTCACAGATGATACATCTGAAGTCATTTCAGAAGTTGTAGAAAATCCAGAAGCAGTCAATGCAGATGTAAATCTCTTGGCAGGCAAACGCGTATTACTCGCTGATGACGTTGAGTTAAACAGGATGATTATTGTTGAAATGCTAAGACATCTTCAACTTTCAATAGAAGAAGTTGCAGACGGAACCGAAGCTCTTGAAGCATTTGAAAAATCACCTGAAAACCACTTTGATCTTATTCTTATGGATGCTCTTATGCCACAAATGTCTGGCTATGATGCATCAAGTGCGATAAGACGTTTAGACAGAAATGACGCAAAGAGCATTCCTATCATTGCTGTAACAGCCAATGCCTTCCAAGAAGACATAGAAAGAGCTATGGCAAATGGCATGAACGATCATTTAGCAAAACCTATTGATTACGATAAATTACTTGCTACAATCAAGAAATTTATTATAAAGTAAGACTATAAATAAAATTATAAAGTATCTTTAGTTTTTAACTAAAGATACTTTTATTTAAAAAAATGGAGTATATATGAGCAATTCAGAACAACTTTTTGATAGAGCAAGCAAAAGCATACCAGGTGGCGTTAACAGTCCTGTACGTGCTTGTAAAAGCGTTGATTCTACTCCGCTTTTTATTGCAAAAGCAAGTGGAACAAAACTCACAACAGCAGATAATCAAGAACTTATCGACTTTGTACTTTCTTGGGGGCCAATGATTTTAGGCCACGATCACCCACAAGTTTCTAAAGCATTACAAGATGCTATACCAATGGGCACAAGTTATGGTGCTCCATGTGCTAATGAAGTTATCCTTGCAGAAGAAGTGATAAAAGCTCTTCCTTCTTTAGAAATGGTGCGTATGGTAAATTCTGGAACAGAAGCTACTATGTCTGCTCTTCGTCTTGCTCGTGCTGTAACCAAAAGAAATAAACTCATTAAATTCATCGGCTGTTACCATGGCCATGCAGATTCTTTTCTTGCTGCAGCTGGTTCAGGTTTAGCAACACTAGCTATTCCTGGCACTCCGGGCGTAACAGACGCAACTGTTGCTGACACAATAGTTGTTCCTTACAACGATATAGAAGCAGTCCGTGCTGCTTTCAAAAACTACCCTGACCAAATTGCGGCTGTTATTTTAGAACCAGTAGCAGCAAATATGGGTCTTGTTCTTCCAAAAGAAAACTTTCTTAAAGAATTGCGCGCCCTTACAAAAGAAGAAAATGCTCTTCTTATATTTGACGAAGTTATTACTGGTTTTAGAATGTCTTACGGCGGCGCTCAAGAATACTACAATATAGACCCTGATCTCACAACCTTTGGTAAGATTATTGGCGGTGGTTTACCTGTAGGTGCTTATGGCGGTAAACGTGAATTTATGGAGCAAATTGCTCCTTGCGGTAATGTTTACCAAGCTGGCACGCTTTCTGGAAACCCACTTGCAATGGCTGCTGGTATTGCCACATTAAATATTTTAAAAACAATGGATTACAAAGCTTTAGAAAAAAGAGTAGCACAATTTGCTAAAGACATTGAAGAAAGATTAAAAGCAAAAAATCTTCCAGTTCAAGTATTGCAAATTGCCTCTATGCTCACAATTTATTTCACAGAAAATCAAATTACAGATTTTGCTTCTGTGAGCACAGCAGATTCTGCTCTATACACTAAATTCTACAAGCACATGCGTGCAAACAATATCTACATCGCACCTTCAGCATTTGAAGTAACTATGTGTTCTTTCATGCATAGTGATGAAGATTACAACAATTATCTTAAAGCTGTAGAATCTTTCAAAGCTTAAGAAAATCAATTTATTTAATAAAAAAAGCTCTATTTATATGTATATATTAATTTATTACATAAAATAGGGCTTTTCACTTCATATCTTCCCATATTTAAGAAACTTTAGCGAGCTTGCATTTTTTTTCACAATGTGCTAATTGCTATTTTGTGAAGATTGTTTATCAACATTTTGTGAAGTTTTTTGTTTAAGGATTTAGAGAATGCAATATAAAGAACTAGGAAAAACAGGTATTAAGCTCTCAAGACTAGGGCTAGGCTGTATGCGTTATCCACTTTTGCCAATGCAAGATAAAAACATCATAGGCCCACGCAGCATTGACATTAATGCAAGTGTAGAAATTATCGAAATGGCAATAGATTCAGGTATCAATTATTTTGATACTGCCTATATGTATCATGAAGGTATGAGTGAAAATATTCTTGGACATGCTTTAAGCATGCTTAAAGCACACGATAAAGTTCATATTGCAACAAAGGTGCCATACAGCTTACACAGAATTCATCTAAGTCTAGAAGAAATTTTTGAAGAACAATGCCAAAGATTGCAAACAGAAGTGATTGATTTTTATTTACTTCACAATGTCAATGCTCTCACATTACCACGCTTTGAAGAAAGAAAAGCATTTGAATTTCTTACTCAATTAAAAAAAGAAGGCAGAGTTAAACATCTTGGATTCTCTTTTCATGACGATGTTCAACTCTTTGAAAAAGTTCTTGATTCTTACGATTGGGATTTTTGCCAAATTCAATACAACTTTATTGACGAAAACTACCAAGCTGGCACAAGAGGATTAAAAAAAGCTCACGAAAAAGGCCTTGGTGTTGTAGTTATGGAACCGCTCAAAGGCGGTGCTCTCGCAAAGGAACTCCCTAACGATATTGAAGAAATATGGAAAAATGCCGAAGTAGCACAAAAACCAGCTGACAGAGCTTTACGCTGGCTTTTTGACAAAGAAGAGGTTTCACTTGTTTTAAGTGGTATGAATAGTATTGAACAGCTTAAGGAAAATATCGTTTCAGCTGAACATTTAGAAAATACCATGACAAAGCAAGAAATAAATTGCTTTGTAAAAGCTAAAAACATTTTTAAATCACGTCTTAAATTTTCTTGCACTGGTTGTGGTTACTGCTCTGGCTGTCCACGACACATTAAAATTCCTGCTATATTAGATCTTTACAACAAATACTCCCTCTTTATTAACGACGATGAAGTTGTGTCAAACATCAAAACGATGTATAATAGTATTTTAAAGGTAAATAATACCACTGTTTCGCAATGTGAGCAGTGCAATAGCTGTGTGCGTAGATGTCCACAAAATATAGACGTTCCAGCAGCACTTGCAGAAGCTGAATCCGTACTATCTAGCCAAAATTACGATGAATTTTACACTGGCGTGGTAGCTGGCTATGGTGTATCTACTATGTTTAATCCAAAAGCCTACAAACTTTTGGCTGAAACAATTTCTGGCTCTCGCCCTCCTGTATTTTGGATTCAAGGTGCGTCTTGCACAGGCTGCACTGTGAGCTTGCTCAATTCTAGCCATACTTCTATTGCCGAAGTGCTCACTCGCCTTATAAGCCTTGATTTTCACTCTACTCTTATGGCAAACGACGGTGCAACGGCAGTTGAAAAAATGCTTACACTTGCTTCAAAATTTAAAGGACAATATTTTGTTATACTTGAAGGAGCTATTTCTCGTGCTGAGGACGGCAAATTCTGCATTGTTGCCGAAGCAGATCATCACGAATATACAGTAATGGAATTACTGAAAAAACTATGCCCTGATGCCGCCCTTGTTTTTGGTTTTGGCACTTGCTCCTCTTACGGAGGCATACCAGCTGCAAAGGGTTCTGTAACTGATTGCGTTGGTTTACAAGCATTTTTTGAAGAAGAAAAGATTGCTGTGCCTATTGTAAACGTGCCTGGCTGTCCTCCTCACCCAGATTGGATGGTAGGCTCCTTGGTTATTGCTCTTGATAAAATTAAAAGAGAAGGCATAAGAAGAGGAGTAAAAAGCATTCAAGCAATTCTTGATAAAGATTTGAGACCATTGCCTTTTTATGGTGAAAGCACACATAAAGAATGTCCTTGGCTTCCAGACTTTTACGACGATGGCATGGCTTTAAATATTATGGATAAATCAAAATGCCGCTTTGAACTTGGTTGTAAAGGTTCTATGGCTATGTGTGATGCTCCAACAAGAGGTTGGAATGGTTCAACAAACTGGTGTATTGAAAACGCACATTGTATAGCTTGTGTTGAGCCAAAATTCCCTGATGACATGTCACCATTCTACACTTTTGAAAAAAAGAAAAAAACAAAAAAAGTATAAGCATTTGAGGAAAAGTTATGCAATATAAAATATTTGGAAAAACAAATGTAAAACTTTCAAGATTAGGTGTTGGCTGTATGCGCTATCCTCTGCTCAAAACACGCGATATACTTCATCAAAATCAGCTTAATGTGGATATTAAAGCCACGCTAGAAATAATGGAAATGGCTATTGACAAGGGAGTGAACTATTTCGACACAGCACACATGTATCATGAAGGTATGAGCGAGGGAATTCTTGGCTATGTGCTCAAAGAATTAAATGCCCACGACAAGGTGCACGTTGCAACAAAGATGCCTTATTATATTTATAGAAGTCCGCTCACAATGGAGCAAATCTTTGAAGAACAATGTCAAAGATTACGCACAGATGTGATAGATTTTTATCTTCTACATAATATAAATGGTTTTACCTTTCCACGCTTTGAAAAAGCTCATGCATTTGAATTTCTTACAAAATTAAAAGAACAAGGCAGAGTGAAGCATGTAGGCTTTTCCTTCCACGACGATATCACTTTATTTGAAAAAGTATTAGACTATTACGATTGGGATTTTTGCCAAATTCAATACAACTTCGTTGATGAAAAATACCAAGCTGGCATGCGTGGCCTTAAAAAGGCCTATAAAAAAGGTTTAGGCGTTTCGATTATGGAACCACTTAAAGGCGGTGCACTCGCAAAAAAACAACCTGACGATGTTGAAGCGCTTTGGGAAGAAGCAGAAAACATGCAAAAACCTGCTGATAGAGCCTTACGCTGGCTTTTTGACCAAGAAGAAGTAGGCATAGTATTAAGCGGAATGAATAGCATTGAACAGCTCAAAGAAAATATCGAATCTGCTGATCATGCTGAAAAATCAATGCCAAAAGAAGAAATCGACAGATTCACAAGTGCAAAAAAAATCTATAAGTCTAGATTGAAATTTTCCTGTACAGCCTGCCGTTATTGCCTACCTTGCCCAAGATACATCAAAATACCTGATATACTAGAGCTTTACAATAAATACAACCTCTTTATAGACGATAAAAACGTGGTTGAAAACGCAAAAGAAATTTATAATACAGTGCTTAAAGCAAACCACAATACAGCTGAAGAATGTGTTGATTGCGGTAAATGCTTGAAAAAATGCCCGCAAAAAATTAAGATACCTACTGCTATTCGCGAGGCACACGAAACATTAAGTACTGGCATGAGTAAGGCTTCGCTTTAAAGATTTAGGAAAATTTAACCTACCTACAATAAAGAAAGTTCTATTTTTAAAGTGGAAAAGTATTTATGAGCCTAGCTCATATAACTTTTCCGCAAACAAAAATAAAAAATATTCTTCAGCCAGCATCTTTTATTTTAACCGCTCACTGTATAGCTTTCCAAAGGACGGTACTCCTTTGGGCGCCTGAGACAGAAAAATACAATAAAATACTAACGAGTTAAAAGAGAATATATATAGTCTTTTGCTTTTTGCATATTTTCATCAAGAGGTAATTTTTTTAATATCACGTCAAAAGATTTTCTTGATTTTATTGTTTGAATTGCAGAATCAAAATGTATTTCCTTAAGCCAACCACCTATGAGAAGTCTAAAGTCATTTATATAGCGTAAATCCGTGTATTTTATTGCTCTTCCTGCCATCAAGTCATCATAAATTGATTTTGTGTATCTATCTTCATCTTTTACATGTAAAAAGACAGTGTCAGCATTTGCACTTGGATCTTCAAAGTTCTCTACCATAACTCTTAAAATATCTACCTTGTCTGCATCTCGCACTGCAAGGCAAATATTTCTCTCATCTTCGGATAGATTCTTTGGCAAAGCAATTTTATTATGCAAAATAATAGCTGTATAGATAAGTTTTTGCTCTTCTTTAGGTAAATGTGAAATAAAGTTTTGTTTTTTTAAAACTTTTGCACTCAAAAGAGCATGATTTATAGATTTTGCATCTAAAAAAGTTTTGTATTGCTTAATTTGCTCAAAACGTCCTAAATCATGAAATAAACAAGCAAGTTGTAAGGGCAGCAAAAGCCTAGGTGTTAGTTCACTTGCAATTAAAGTTCCCATTTCCAAAACTTTAAAGGTATGTTCAATCTTGATTCCTAAAGCAGATTTAAGTTCTGAATCTTCTAAAAATGGACTTGCATAAGCATAAAATTTTTCTTTATACTCTTCTAATGTTTGCATATTATTTTTCATTATTTTCTTTTATATCTTCGTCGTACTTTATATTTTCATCACGAAAAACACCCTTAGGGCCAAATAAAAAACGTAGAAAATAACCAAGCACGATAAAAATTAATGCTGTGATAACATATATTGCGTATTTTGAATTTAAAAACTCTTCCATTTTACACCTTTTTTTGCTGTATTAGTCATCTAGCATACAAAATTCACCCAAAAAAGCAAGGTTAATTCAACTTGAAGAATAAGGGGGAATTTGCTATACTTTGCATGCAATAATACTGAAATTTTTGTAAGCCACTGAGAGCTTAAAAATATATATGTTAGCACTTATTTTGGACTTATAATTTTTTGTGCAAGGAGTGGACAAGAATCGTCCATGACTGGAAGAAAAAATGAAATCTGACGCAGTTAGAGCCCAAATAAATGCAAACAGGAGAATTATATATGTCCTTTGTACACCTCCACTGCCACACCGAATACAGCCTTTTAGACGGTGCTATTAAATTAAAAGATTTAATTGCAAAAACAAAAGAATATAATATGCCAGCGGCAGCTATCACTGATCATGGCTATATGTATGGTGCTACACATTTCTACACACAAGCAAAAGATGCTGAAATTATTCCAATTCTTGGCTGTGAAGTCTATGTTACAAAGGATCATCGTGACAAAACTTCCGAACTTTCAAGAGTGCGTCACCATTTAATTTTGCTTGCACAAAACAATATTGGCTATTCAAACTTGCTCAAAATTGTTTCTAAAGGCTGTTTAGAGGGCATGTATTACAAACCTAGAGTCGATATGGATATTTTGAAAGACCATAACGAAGGCTTAATCGCACTTTCAGCTTGTATTGCAGGCGAAATTCCGCGTACCTTACTTGGACAAAATAAATTTTTGCAAAATGGCGGTGATTTTGATCAAGCTATTTTAGAAGCAAAAAAATATTCTTCAATATTTAACGACAGATTTTACCTTGAAATTCAATCAAATACCTTACCTGAACAAGATAAGTTGAATAATCTCTTGCTTGACTTAGCAGACGCAACTTCTTTGCCTGTTGTTGCTACAAACGACTGTCATTATTTGACAAAAGAAGATGTTGAAGCACATGATG
>CAYJHN010000006.1:0-1195 GCA_964369985.1 uncultured Desulfovibrionaceae bacterium
GATGAATTACAAGCTGAGCATATTTCAACTCATGTTACAACTGGAAAATACACTGAACTTCTCTCAACTGACGAGTCTCTTTATGCTGGACATGAAAACCTCACAACAAAATTTAAAAGAGACTATTTTACAAAAGAAGCTACTGGTTATCTTGAACAAGAACTCGAGCTTTATTTACCGCCTTTAACTGCACTTATTCTAAAAAAGAATGATTAGGCATTTTACAATAAAATATAAACTTATATTTTAATTGAGCTATCTTTTTTTCTTGCAAAAATAAAAAAAATAGTGTCTACTTTTTTTCCATTTTAAAAATTAAACATTAACGCATGAGAGGTGATAATAAATGCAAGATTTCCCAACAGCTGTTTTTCCCGTTGAGTTTTTACCAGGTTACACTCCACTTCTTTCTTTTAATCCAGAAAATCTGCCAAAAGAATTAGTGCCAAGAAAAGCAAATATCCATGATGTACATGGCATGTCAATGCTTATCAACGAATACGCACAAAATGGTGAAATGCTTGCACGCGGACCTCAGCACCTATATCAAGCAATACGCGAATACCACGTTATTACAGTGCCTACCGAACAAGAAGTTCGAGGCCCACTTGGTATTGCAAATGAAATTGTTATAGCATGTATTGGCTTGCATATTTTGTGGGAAGACCTTGCAGAAGTAAGATCAGTTGCTGTACACCCACTCATCAAAAGAAAGGGCGTTGGCACTCTTTTAGTGAACCACGCAAAGGAAACTGCAAAAAAACTCGGTATCAAAACACTTTTCTCTTTCACAATGAGTCCAGATTTCTTTAGAAGACAAGGTTTTAGAGAAGTACCAAGACAAAATTTACCGCCTGTTGTGTGGAGTGAATGTTCAAATTGCCCTAAATTCTATAAATGCGACGAAGTTGGCATGATTCATAGTTTGTAAGTTTTTATTTTTTTGCCTTCGGTGACCAAAAGGATTATCCTCACGGACTACCGTCCTTTGGAAAGCAATATGGTGAGCGGTTAATAAAAAAAGCTCGGGCTAAAGAATTTTTTATATTTTGTATTTTTCTTAGCGGAAAAGTTTTAAGCATTGTTTAAAACTTTTCCGCTTTAAATTTTAAGAAGCCTGACGCTTCACCGCGAATTAGCTGCGATGAACACAAAAAAAGCCCTAAATTGAGAGTTATACAAGGCGAGGAAATTT
>CAYJHN010000006.1:1295-5714 GCA_964369985.1 uncultured Desulfovibrionaceae bacterium
GCATAGGAAATTTTTCTTGACGGAGTTTAGAGGGAGCTAAATGACGGAAAGAAAAGAAGCCTGACGATTCACCGCAAATTAGATGCGATGAACACAAAAAAAGCCCTAAATTGAGAGTTATACAAGGCGAGGAAATTTTTTTGCGAGTGGAGTGTAGACAGACCTACATGACCGAGCAAAAAGAAGCCTGACGCTTCACCGCGAATTATCTGCTATGAACGGAAAAAAGCCTTAGTTTAGTTTGATAGCAAGGCATAGGAAATTTTTCTTGACGGAGTTTAGAGGGAGCTAAATGACGGAAAGAAAAATTTCCTATAACGATGCTAGCGAGCTAAAATAAGGCTTTTTTTTAGAGGAGGTCGTTATCCCAGTTGAAGGAGGATACGCGCTTAGCCTCTGGCAAATCATGTGGCATTGCTTCCTGCATTTTCACAAGGAAGGAATAGCCTGCCTTTTCAAGCTCCTGCACTTTGTCAGTTATATCATACATCCAATTTGGATAAATCCATAAATTCTGCCCATAATGCCTTGCCCAGAACTGTTCACGCATTGGAGACTGGAAAGCTTCATTTGCTTTTAAGCCGCTAAGTCCATGTCTTGCAATACCCATAGCCCAACAAGCTGAAATAACAATACCAAGAGGCAGTGGAGATTGCGATGGAAGAGAAAGAAAATCTTCTTTTGTTAACTCAGGTGAAACAATAGCAGCTTCAAAGCCTAAATTTTTATAGATAGTGAGTGCCGCTCTATTTGCTATATTACAAAATGGCCCTGCTGTGAGTTTTACATTTGCGTCTTTAAATAAATCTACTTGCCAAGGTGCGTTCAATACGAACATATATGCATTTTTGCGTAAAGCTTCACGTATAAGAGATTTATACATATTTTCTTCATTCTGCCAAATCACAGGCGGAAGCCACCAAGAAGTTCTTGGAATAACAGTATTTGACATACCACGCAAAGTACCTTGTGAAAGCCACATACCCATTACAGAAGAACGGGCTAAGCGAGTTTCCTTACCTTGTGGCAAACGCGAACGAAGATTGATATTTAAATTATTCTTCTTGCCATAAACTACCGGAGGAAATGACAAATCTACATCTACATTATGCTCGCCATCAATTCCCTTAGAAACTCTGCCCTTGCATCTTTCTAATTTATGAGCCCATTCTTGTAAAAGCTTTTGCAAACCAGCTTCACGTCGATCTATTAGAAAAACCGGTGTGCCTGGTTTTGGTAATCTTTTAAAGGAAACTCTTAATGGAAATGTTGCCGCTTTTGGTACTCTTACGGAAACAGGCAAGGTTGTATGCCATGATTCGTCTTCGTAACCTACGCGTAAATAATCCTTTGGAACAAGTTCAATGCGTGTTTTTAACTGCGGAAGTGACTGTGTTTTTTGCTTTTTCTCAGGCACAGGATAGGTTACATGCCCTATGAGCATTCCTGATGATGTTTGTTCATTTACAGAAGTTATTTTCTTGTCTTTCTGTGGTAAGAATCCAGCATGTGTACGAGGACGGCCTAATGCCATTTCTAATAATTCGTCAACATCCTTTCTTACCTTTGCTTCATCACCATGATCTCTGAGCATTTTATATGCAGTTACAGCATGATAAACATAGTGAGAACCCTTTTTTCTGCCTTCAATCTTCCATGAGGAAAGCTGTGGAATATCAAGTAAAGTACGAGCCAAAACGTCTAAAGATAAATCTAAACTAGAGAAATATCTACCTTTTCTCTTACCTTGAGTATATACACGCCTGCAAGGCTGCACACAACGCCCACGAAGTCCGCTTTTACCGCCCATATAGGACGACCAATAACATCTACCAGAAACACAGAAGCAAAGCGCACCATGTACAAAAAGTTCTAAATCAATGCCTTCAGGACATTTACTTGCAACGTCCTTGATTTCATCAAGTGAAATTTCTCTTGGAAGAATAACACGTGATGCATTTAATCTTTTTGCTACCTCAAGGCCTTGAGCATGAGTGATGTTTGATAATGTGGATAAATGCATTTCGCCAGAAAAACCAACTTGTCTAGCTAGTTCTAGCATACCTAAATCTTGCACAATAAGTGCGTGTGGTTTTACATCACGCTCTAAACGCTTTACAAGCCTTGCTGCTGCATTGACATCATTTGATTTAACTAACGAATTGAAGGCAATATACACTTTTCTGTCTTCACTTCTTGCAAGCTCTGTCATCTTAGCTAATTCAGAAGTGCTGAAATTGTCTGCCTGCATACGTGCTGAAAAGTGTTTTAAGCCAACATAAACAGCGTCTGCACCAGCTGCAAGAGCACCTAAAAATGAAGGCATATCACCTGCAGGTGCAAGAATTTCTGGTTTTCTTAAAATTTGTATTTCTCTATTGTCTTGAATTATTTCAGAAGGTTCACAAATTATTTCAGAAGGTTTATCAAAAAAAACCTTTTCTTGTGTGCCTGAATAAGATTTTTTTACTACTTTTTTTACCGGATTTTTTTTCATTTTTTTCATAATTTTTTCTGTAGGTTTGAATTTATCTTCTCTCTTAACACGATTACAGCCTAGTGTAAATAAAAATAATTTTGTGTAAAATAATAGAATTTTATATAAATAATCTATATATTACAAACAAATAAAAACATATTATTATACGCTTGACAGCTTGCAATAATTCGCTATTATAGATAAAGTTTAAAAAATAGGGAATATAATGAATAGTTTAAACCTCATACCGCCACTCTCTACCTTTCAATATAATGGAATACCAGCGGGACTTATCATCGTCAGCCTTGACGAACACATGACAATCCTAGAAGCAAATAAAGGCTACTACGATATACTTGGCTATACGCGTGAAGAAGTTCGTGATTTATTTCAAAATAGTGGTTTAAACACAATTCACAAAGACGATGTTGCAAGCACTTTTGCTACTATAAAATCTCACCTTATTGGCGAATCAAATGAATACTCTATCAGACTGCGCCTAGTAAACAAACAAGATAATTACAGAATTATTCATATGACTGCCAACACTGAATATAGAGATGGCCTCATATACTTACACTTACTCTTACTAGATTTATCAAAACATTACGAACTATTCCAACAAATTAAAGACGAGCACGACTTTAATACTATTCTTAGTTCGCTTACTGACGATTCTTATTTTGACTATAATTGTATTGATAAAACAATACGTTTTTCGCCTGCATTTGTTGAAAAATTTTCATTGCCAGTAGTTGTGAAAAACTACCCTCATTCTTTAATAGAACAGGGAATTATTACTGAAGACTTTATTATGCTTGACTCTAAACACATTCAAATAGATGAAGACAACAATAATTCCAATCAGCAAAAACAGCAAGATCCACTCTATACTAATAATGTAAGCTTTATATTTAACGATGAAGCTTACCACTATGATATTTCCTATAAAGCTGAAAAAGACGAAAAAGGGAAAATAGTTCGAATTATAGGTAAAATGAATGATGTTACCAAACAATTTGAACAAATTGAAAACCTTACCTTTATTTCACAGATGGATCAGCTTACTGGCTTGTATAATAAAGTCACTACAGAAAGACTTATCACAAACACCCTCAAAAACAGGCGTTTAAGTGATAATATCTACGCACTCTTTATTATAGATGCAGATAATTTTAAAGCTGTGAACGACACCTTTGGTCATCTTTATGGCGACATTGTTCTTACACAATTAGCTGATTGCCTTAAAGGGCTTTTCCGTTCAAATGATATTATTGGCAGAATAGGTGGCGATGAATTTATTGTACTTCTGCGTGATTATTCAACTATCAAACTTATTTCAAAAAAAGCTCAAGAAATTTGTAATGCCTTTAAAAGAGTGTATACGGAAAATTCTCTTTCTGTTGAGATTTCTGCTTCTGTTGGGGTTTCAATATTCCCAGAACACGGTAAAACCTTTACAGAATTATATGAAAATGCAGACATAGCTCTTTACAATGTCAAAGCTTCTGGCAAAGCAAATTTCCAAATTTATGATGGCAATAAAAAAGGTGTTTACGTTTCTAATAGAACAAAGGTTGATGAAAACATAATCAAAAAAGATTTTAAAGAGAATCAAATAGAATATATTTATAAACTACTCTCTTCCTTTGAAGATTCTGTTTCTGCTGTGCAGGCTGTTTTACCTTTGTTGATGAATCAATATAAATTTACACGCGCCTTTTTTTATGACAGTTACACTTCAAACAAGGTAATAAATTCTTATGCAACTTCAGTAGCCAACAATCACCATGAATTATTAACACATGCATATAATCGTGCTGACTTTATAAATGAAGTTGAATATATAAAACAGCAAGGCTTTTATTACAGAAACGAATTAGAATATAATCCAAACATCAAGAAACACTCACTTTTTGCTCACTCTACCACACTCTTTT
>CAYJHN010000006.1:5724-13079 GCA_964369985.1 uncultured Desulfovibrionaceae bacterium
AAACTTTCCAAGCGATTAGAATTTATGTGAACAATGAGCTTGAAAATTTAAAAACAATTTCAAGCATTATCACTACTTTTATTGCTAAGGATTTGGCTGTAAAAAGAGCAAGATCTAACGAAGAAATGGTGATGTCCGTACTTGACGAATTGGACATTATTCCACTTGCAAAGATTAAAGAACGTATCAAAGAGTTTTTAAAAACTAAAGATTCACGTTTAAAGTAAAGAGCTTATTTTTATTAAATGCATAAATGTATTTACGCTCTTTACAATTAAAATCTTTTTATCATAAAATATAATACACTTAGCTCTTTATTTTTTCTTATATATTTTTTATATAAATTATAAAGTTCTTTTATTTCATATTCTTATATCATTTCATAAAATATATCATCTTGACATTTTATTCCTAAATGGCTATAGTAGATTATGAATGTATTAAAAAAAAATTAGTCTTATTCAATAAAAAGGAGCTGTTATGGCAACACAAATCAATGATTCAAATTTTGAAAAGTTAGTATTACAAGACGAAGGCGTTGTTTTTATTGATTTTTGGGCACCATGGTGTGGGCCTTGCAGAGCGATTTCACCTATTGTAGATGAAGTTGCAGAAGAATTTTCTGGCAAGGTTAATGTGTATAAAATGAATGTAGATGAAAACACTGAAACTCCAGCAAAATACGCTATTAGAGCTATTCCTACAATGATGATTTTCAAAAATGGCGAATTAGCAGAACAAATTGTTGGCGGCGTAAGTAAAGATCAAATAACTACAGCTTTAAATAAGGTATTATAATGAGCGAACAAATATATGACTGTGTGGTTGTAGGCTCTGGCCCTGCTGGTGTTACAGCTGCACTTTATTTATTGCGTGCTGGCATGAATATTGCTCTTATTGAAAAAGGAGCATCAGGCGGCCAAGTATTGCTTACTGCTGAAATTGAAAACTATCCTGGCTTTCCACGTGGAATAAAGGGCTGGGAAATGGCAGATTTATTTGATGCACAGCTTCAACCATTTATGCCAAGAAGAATACAATCTTCTGTAGATAGCATTAATATTGCATCTGAAGATAATATTCACACTATCAACACTTCACGTGGTCCTATTAAAACCAAGACAATTATCATAGCAACAGGTGCTAGTTACAAAAACCTAGGTATAGAAGCTGAGCTAAAATACCAAGGCAAAGGCGTTTCATACTGTGCTGTATGCGATGGTAATTTCTATAAAAATAAAGACGTTGTTATAATTGGTGGCGGTAATTCAGCTTTAGAAGAAGCTCTTTACCTTTCACGAATTGTAAAACATCTTTATATTGTACATAGAAGAAACGAGTTCCGTGCTTCTAAAATTTATCAAGATAAAGTAAAAAAAGCTGAAAATATCACTATAATCACTCCTTCTATTGTTGAAGACATCATGGGTGAAAATGGAGTTGATAGCGTACTTATCAAAAATCTTGAAACAAATGAAACACAAACTCTTAAGGTTGATGGTGTTTTTGTTTTTGTAGGCACAAAACCTTCTGCTGAATTCTTCCCTGAAGAACTTATGAAAGCAGATTCTGGCTTTGTTATTACCGATCAAGAAATGAGAACTAATATTTCTGGTATTTTTGCTGCAGGTGATATCAGAGAAAAACATTGTAAACAAGTAACCACTGCTGTTGGCGATGGTGCTACAGCAGCAACACAAGCTATAAGCTATTTGGAGCAATTATAATGGTTAAAAAACTATTCAGCGTCTCAACATCACTATTTATACTTTTAAATATAAGTGCTTGTGGCGTTGTTGATGCTGTATACATGGAACCAGCAGGCAATACACCTGTAGAACTTTTTGACTCTGCCATTATGGCAATGGATCAAAAAAAATACACAGAGGCAACCGAACTTTATAATCAATTACAAAATGATTATCCTTTTTCACCTTACGCTCTAGAAGCTGAATTAGGGCTTGGCGATTCTCTTTTTATGAAAGAAGATTTTCTTGAAGCAGCAGACGCATACAGAGCCTTTGTAGACCTTCACCCAAGAAACGAAGCAGTGCCTTATGCTCTGTATCAAACTGGTATGTCTTTGCTAAAATCAAATAAGTCTGTAGACAAAACCGCAACAGAAGCTGCGCAGGCTATACAGTATTTTGAAAGAGTGATTTCAGCATACCCAGGTTCAACTTATGCTGAACAAGCTCCAAGAGCTATTGTTATTGCAAGAACAATTTTAGCTGAACGCGAGCTTTATACTGCACAAGTATACTGGAATATGGGCAATGCAAGAGCAGCCTACAAAAGATTTACCTATGTAGCTGACACTTTTGCAGATTTGCCAGAAGTAAAAGCTTATGCAGATTCAAGAGCAAAAGAAGCATTTATTCAGCAAACTGCTGACCTTTCAGAAAAAGAAAGAAGAGAGCAACATGGCTCTTGGAAAGACTATTTTGAATGGTTATAAAGAACTTTTATTGCAAAATTTAACATAACTAAAAAATATAATTCAGGAAAAATAATGGAACAATCAAAAAATCAATCCCTCTCGATTTCTAAAAGTGCTATCTTTATGCAACAGGTATATTCATGGATGTTCTTAGGACTTCTATTTACTGCCTTTGTTTCTTATGTGATATCATCATCTCAAGCATTAATGTCGATCTTTGTAACAAATACAATTTCAATGATAGTATTAGTTGTTGCAATGCTTGGTCTTGCTTTTTATATCCCATCAAGAATAGCAACATTTTCAGCTACAAAAGCCTCTGCCCTCTTCATGCTTTTTGCTGGTATTAATGGTGCAATGCTTGCTCCTATTCTTCTCATCTACACACAAAGCTCTATCTTTGTAACATTTCTTATTACTTCAGCTATGTTTGGCAGCCTTGCTTTATATGGTATGGTAACAAAAAGAGATCTTACAGCTATGGGTCAATTTATGATGATGGGTCTTATTGGTATTATCTTAGCATCAATTGCAAATATCTTCTTCCAAAGCTCAGGTATGCAATTTGTTATCAACGTATTAGGTGTTATTATCTTTGCTGGTCTCACAGCTTATGACAATCAAAAAATCAAACAAATGGGCGAAAGTGCTCCTATTGACGATGCTTTAGCTATTCGTCGTGGTGCTATCTTAGGTGCCCTTACTTTATATCTTGACTTTATCAACCTTTTCTTAATGCTACTTCGTTTCTTTGGACAAACAAGAGACTAATTAGCCTATTTTCAGCTTATTATAAAAACCCGCTTCGGCGGGTTTTTTCTTTTAATTTTTGCAGCTATTATATGAGAAAAACATACATATTTTTTATCTTAATAACTAATTTTCATGTAGTTAAGCAAAAAATCATTCTAGTTTTGACAAATTAACTCTTTTATGCTATGCGTTAATAAAATTTATTTCATTTTAGCATTACGAGTTTAGCATGATTACATACACCCCAAAAAAAAACAACGAGTCCCCCCTTTATAAAAGAGAAAAAAAATCCAGCAATGATTTTTTTAGAGCGTGTGAAAGCGGTGATTTTTCTACAGTTAAAGAATGTTTAGCAGATTCTGAAGCCATTATTGCTCTTGAAAACGATAAAGCAGAAACAGGCCTTATGTTGGCTTGCAAAAATGGACATTACGAAGTTGTAAAACTACTTATCAAAGCCAAGGCTGACATTCACTGTAAAGATTATAAAAATAACACATTAGTTCATTTGGCTATATTAAAAAACCATCATCAAGTATTAAAGCTTCTTATTAAATATCAAGCAAATATAGATGATTTTGACGTAAACAATGAATTCACTCCTATTATGCTTGCTATAAAGAACAGAAACTATATTGCAATGCAATATCTTCTTGATAATATAGATTTAAGTAAGAAAGACAAAAACCGTGAAGATATTTACGATTATGTTCTTAGCAATAATAATATAAGTGCCAATACAAGATTTATGTTCTCTAGCCATAACAGAACAAAGGATGAATATAGCAAAAGAACAAAAGTGCATAAAATTCTACTTTCAAAATCTGAGCATATTTCAAAAATGAATACAAAAGAAATGTTTCAATTTCTTAGAGCAAATAATCTTGGTAAAGAAGATGTCTATTATTTTGTATTTACAAAAAAACACGAGCATATCTTAGTAAATCTTATTAAAAACACATCATTTGTAAGTGATTTAAGAATTATACCTAACGGTTATGATAGAGAATACCCATTTTTCTTACTCACTGTGAAGGAAAATTTACTTGATGTTGTTAAAGCTCTTATTGAAAAAGGAGTTAATGTAAATCACACCTTGCAAGAATTTGAAGAAGACAGAATATTTAGACTCTTTTCTAAAAATGAAATTGGCTACTCACCTCTTATGTTAGCATATAAAGAAGGACATATTGAAATGGTAGATCTTTTATTAGAATGTAATGCAGATGTTAATGTTAAAAATAAAGATTTTAAAACTGTAATTGATATGGCAAAAGAAAATAACGACAAAAAAATGCAAGACAAGTTTAAACTTTTTATCTGATTGATTCAAAACAAAGAAATCATTTACTTTCTTTTATTTTAATTTATTCTCCTTTAATTTTTATTAGTGAAATAATTTCTTGCTAGCATAAAAGTAAAGCTTGATATTAAAATCTCTTCTATTTTTTTTTATAAATTTCATAAGAAAAATCAAATCCGCTTAGGCGGATTTTTTCATTAATTCATTAACTATACACAACTTAAATAAGTTTTTAAATTAAAAATAAAAAAAAATAAAAAAAATTTATTAAAATAGACAATTTTTCCTATCAATATTTTAATAATTAAAAAGACCTTTTTTTAAAACTTTTATAATAGAAAAGAAGAAAAAAAGAAGAAAAAACACAATATAAACATTCAATATATTTGAACAATTTATGAAACAATTTAAAAAACTCTTTGATTGTTAAAATAAATAAATTTAAACTTCTTTTTTTATTATCAATAATTTTTATAATGTTTGATATATATTGACATTTGTATCAAAATTTTATAAATATAAGACATCGAAACACACAAAAGGATATCACAAATATGGATACACAAATCTTATTTACACCACAAGGCTCTTTTATTGTTGCATCTTCTATTACTATAGCTTGCTCTATATCACTCTTTGTTACTATCAAAGCAGTTGAAGCTGTAAAACATATTTACCATGCTTTACACGATAGCAAAACAGAACTTGCACACGCATAATTTTCTCATATAATCTTCATAACACCTCCCAAGGGGAAGAATTGCTCATTAACTAGCAATTCTTCCCTCACTTATTTTAAAAGTCTTACTTTATTTCTCATACTCCATATAATTTTTGAAAATGCTATAAAGCATTAATCTTTAAACTTTTAATATAATTCCTCTTATACATATTATATATATAAAAAACGCCCTTAGCTACTAACTAAGGGCGTTTATTTTACATTATGTAAGTTTTGACTAAAAGAACATACCATCAGGTGTTGGAACACCTAAAAGGAATTGGAAACCAAACCATACTAAGGCTGAGAAAACAAGTGTAAATACAGCAGCAACCACACATGCTCTGCCAAAGCTAACATCTGGCTCTTTGAATACTATAGAAGCAATAAATAAGAAAACTAAAGAGGTAACAAAGAAACCTACAATAGGAATGAGTAAAACATATACTATTGACATTACAGAGATAGTTACAACTCTGCCAACAGCAACATGTTCATCGTCTTTTATCATCTTATGTCTTGTAACAAAGCCCTTGATAACTAAATACACACCGCCTATTGCAAGCAATATGATGATAGAACGAGGGAAGTGAAGACTCACTCCATCTAAACCATCAAGTTGTGAACCAAAGAGCACTGCGAAAATGAGGAAAGATAATCCTGCTAATATATCTTTAGTGTGTTGATACATTTGCTTTTGCCTCCATATTCTTTTTCTTCTTTCTTTCTAAGATTAAAGGAGTAAAGATAGAAAGAATAATAGCACCAATCAATACTTTATTGATCGTTCCTTCGCTTAGAACAGCAAGCAAACCACCCTCAGTTGCAACAGCTAAGTGGAAGCACTTTCCTAAGTTTTCTTCAACCATTGTTCCAAGAATAATACCAAGTGCCATAGCACCTGTATCCATGCCAACTTTACCGCCTAAATAGCCAATAAAGCCAAATACAATAACAACCCAAATATCAAGCATTGAGTTATTGATTGCATAAGAACCAATAACAGAAAGCATAACAATACCAAGTGCCACAAAAGTAAGTTTGAGATTAAGCATTTTTGCCATAGCACGAGCTAAAACATAACCTACCGGTATCATAAGAAGGTTGATTAAAAATTGTGAATAAATAAATGAATATGCTAATTCACCTGAGTTAGTAAAGATTTTGAAGCCAGGCTGAATACCGTGTGCCATCAAAGCACCAAGAATAACAGCAGCAACAGCTGAACCAGGAATACCAAGTGTAAGCATAGGAATAAGTGCACCACCGATAACAGCATTGTTTGCTGATTCAGAAGCAACTAAACCATCAATATCACCTTTACCATATTTTTCAGGCTCTTTATCCCAGAATTTTGCTTGGTTATAAGCAATAATTGAAGCAATTTCACCACCAGCACCAGGAAGCATACCAACAATACCACCAATAGAAGAAGAACGAACTAAGTTCAACTTAGATGATTTGAATATCTTTCTAAATACTTCGCCAAATACACCCTTTCTAGGATTATAGTTAGCAATGTGTGTTTTGTGGCTTCCTAATAAATAAAGCACTTGTGAAAATGAGAACAAACCAATCATTGCAGGAATAACTTGAACACCTTGCACAAGCTCGTATGTTCCAAATGTGAAACGCGGAATACCTGAGTTAGGATCAATACCTATAGTAGCAATTAAAAGACCAAGCGCACCTGACATAATACCTTTTGCCATATTGTCAGAAGACATAACAGCAATAGTTGAAAGGCCAAAAAGGCATAGCCAAAAGTTTTCAGGTCCACCAAATTGCACAGCAAAACGTGCTAGAGGTGCAGCCATGAAAAGTAAGAAAACAGTACCAATAATACCGCCAAAAGAAGAAGAGATGAGTGAAGCGTATAAACCTTCATCAGCCTTTCCTTGTTTACAAAGTGGCCAGCCATCAAATGTTGTTGCAACAGATGAAGGCGTTCCAGGTGTACAAATTAAAATAGCAGAGTTAGCACCGCCATAAATAGCACCACAATAAATAGCACCTAACATAATCAAACCTGTGATTGGGTTCATCACAAATGTGATTGGAACCATAAGAGCAACACCCATTGTTGCTGTCAATCCAGGTAGAGCACCAACGATAATACCGCCAGCAAGTCCAACTAA
>CAYJHN010000006.1:13118-19774 GCA_964369985.1 uncultured Desulfovibrionaceae bacterium
TATGTTAATTGGCTCTACTAAGTGCCCCATTGATGAAAAGAAAAATTCTCCCATGTATTTTCCTCATGATAATAAAAAGATTCACTAGTAAACACTAGTTAATAAGAAGAGTGCACTCATTTGAGTGCACTCACAACTTATTATAATAACTACTTAATTAATTTAGCTTCTTTTGCTAAATCTAAGATTTTTGAGTTTTGCTCATCAATCCAAGCTCTTGCTTCTGGGCCGTTTAGGTAACCATGTGGCTGACCTGCTTTAATCATGTCAGCAACATAGTCTGGATCTTCAGCAATTTGCTTGAAAGCATTTTGTAAAAATTCAACTTTTGCTGCTTCAACGCCCTTAGGAACTGCAAAGAAACGACGGATTTCAGAAGTCATAGGGAAGCCTTCTTCAGTCATTGTAGGAACTTCTGGTAAGAAGCTATTACGTTCGTTAGAAGCAATAGCAAGGATGTTAAATTCATCTAAGCTACGCATAACGTCGTTTAAGTTACCAAAAATAGCGTCTACTTCGCCGCCTAATAAAGCAGCGTTTTGATCAGCAGCACCTTTATAGAAGATACCAGCAAAATCAACACCAGGGAACTTACGTTGGAAATCAAGGAACATTAAATGGTGGCCAGTCATAGGACCAACTAAACCAAGTTTAACTTTCTTTGGATTTTTTTTAGCAGCGTCAAAAAGTTCTGCAATATTTTTGTAAGTACTATCTTTTCTAACTGCAATAGTTTGAGGATCGTTCACAACTTGTGCAATAATTTCAAAGTCATCTACTTTAAATTGAGCACCTTGTGCCATTGGCTGTAAAACAATGTGAGGTACGTTTAAGCCACCAATTGTATAGCCGTCTTTTTTAGCTCTTGCTATTTCTGTGAAACCAATAGCGCCACCAGCACCAGGTTTATAAACAAAAACCCAAGGTTCTTGTGGAACATATTTGTTCCAATACTTTTGCATGATACGCGCTTGCACATCTGATGAACCACCAGCAGTAAAAGCCATAATCATATTTAGTGGTTTTTCTGGGTATTCAGCTTGAGCACCAGATGAAAAACAAACTAAGCTTGCCATGAACATTAATGATGAAACTAAGAGTTTTCTCATTTATCCTCCAAAAAAAATAAAATTTTACTTTGATGATACTAGTGAAAAAATAACACAAAGTCAAGATTTAAAAAAATAATCATTTTCTAAAATATTTTCCTTTAAAAACTTAAATAAACATAAAAAAACTTTTATTTTCTTATGTTTAGTAAAATTTAAAAAGACTATTTAGATAATCTATTTCTTATTTATTTTCTTACATTCATATATTTTAGTATTCCGAATTGACGAAACTTTCTTTTTTTGCTATGAATGACTTGTGCAAAAATTATCTTTTTCAATTTTTGCAAAATCTATTTTACTTATTGAGAACTTATGAAAAACACATTACTCCTAATACTTGATGGTTTAGGCATTGCTCCTTATTCACCTGCAAATGCTCTTGCACAAGCCAATATTCCGCATTTACAAAAACTTCTAGACTACCCGCAAACACTTTCCATAGAAGCATCAGGCAGAGCAGTTGGCTTGCCTGCTGGATTTATTGGAAATTCAGAAGTTGGACATTTAAATATTGGTGCTGGAACTATTGTTTATCAAGATATGACAAAGATTGATGTTGCCATTGAAGACGAAACTTTCTTCACAAATCCTGTAATTGTTGAACTTCTTGAAAAAACTAAGGCAAAAAACGGCAGAGTTCATTTTATGGGCTTATTGTCAGATGGTGGCGTACACTCACATATAAACCATTTATTTGCTTTATTAAAATGTGCAAAAAAAGCTGAAGTTCCTGCCTTTGTACACGCTTTTATGGATGGACGTGATACTGCTCCAACTTCGGGTATCGAATATATAAATAAACTTTTACCAGAATTAGAAAAAAACGATGCAAAATTAGCTACTATTTGTGGCAGATTTTACGTTATGGATAGAGATAAACGCTGGGAAAGAGTACAAGAAGCATACGAATTATTTGCAGAAGGTAAAGGCTTACAAATTTCTGATCCTATTAAAGCATTAGAAGAATCATACGCAAATGATATAAAAGATGAATTTGTCAAACCTATCTTAGTAGACAAAGAAGGTATTTTACGTGAAAACGATGCCATCTTCTTTTTTAACTTTAGAGCAGACAGAGCAAAAGAAATTGGTTTTGCTTTATCTGACCCAAATCTTTATTGTTTTAATAGAAAAATCTTCCACAAATTATCAGCAATAGCTGGTATGACACAATACGATTCTTGTCTAAACATAGGCGTTGCTTTTCCAAAGCAGAATCTTAAAAACACTTTAGGCGAAAGAATTTCTTGCCTTAATATTCCACAATTAAGAATTGCAGAAACTGAAAAATACGCACATGTTACCTACTTTCTAAACGGCGGTAGAGAAGAAGCTTTTCCACTTGAAGACAGAATTTTAATCCCTTCCCCACGTGATGTAGCTACATACGATTTAAAACCCGAAATGGCGGCTGTAGAAGTAACAGACACCTTGATTGAAAAAATGCAATCAAAGAAATACCCATTTATAGTATGTAACTTGGCTAACCCAGATATGATTGGTCACACTGGTGTTATGCAAGCTGCAATTAAAGGACTTGAAATTGTTGATTCTTGTGTGGCAAAAATCTTAGCTGAAGTAGAAAAAGAAGATTGGAAACTTATTCTTCTTGCTGATCACGGAAATGTAGAAGAAATGCTTGATAAAAATGGCGAAATACACACTGCACACACTTTAAATAAAGTGCCTTTACTTGTGCTTGAAGGCAATAAGCCTATTGATCTTGACCCAGAAAAATATACAAAACTCGCTGATGTAGCTCAATTAGTATAGTATTTAGTCAATATTATAAACTACTTATATATTTAACTCTTTGTTTTCAGGTAGTACTTACTCCTAAAAGCAAAGAGTTTTTTATTTAATAAAGGCCTGTTAACCTTGACAAGAATAACAGAAAAGCTAAAGTAGTAGTATAAAAAATATAAGTAGGAAGATGAGTGAAACCTAATTTAATCATACAATTACAAAGAATTGGAGATTTAGTCCTCACTTTTCCGCTTGCTCAAAAAATCTTAGAATTAGAGCCAGACAGACCTTTATGGATTGTAGCTGAAGAAGCCTTTTATTCTGCACTTCTGCCTTTAGCACCTAAAGTCCTTTTCTTACCGCATAATGCGTCAATTTTAAAAAATACTGCTTTTAAAACAATACTTAATCTTAGTCATCGTGATGAAGCAACAAAACTTTGTTCGCAATTAAATGCAGAAGAAATACTTGGCTACCATTACAAAGAAAACACTCTATTCACAAAGGGTTTTTGGCAATTATATCGCCTTTCTTTAGCTTCAAATTCTAGACATAATCGTTTTCATTGGTCAGATTTAAATGCCCTAGACATGCTTACGCTAGACGAAATGAAAACAATGAAGTTTGCTCACCCAAGACCTAAGCAAAACAAGGGGAAAATAGGGCTTTTTTTAGGTGCTTCCTCTTCTTTTAAAAGACCAGAACCAGCTTTTTTTGCAGAATTAGCTCTAAAACTTATTCATTTAGACTATAAACCTGTTTTTCTCGGCGGAATAAACGAAGTCGCTCTTGGTAATGAAGCAACAAAATTGAGCAAATTACCTGCTATAAATCTTGTTAATAGGTTTAAATTGAATGAACTTGTCTTTTTTATGAATGAGCTTGATCTTTTTATCACACCAGATACAGGGCCAATGCATATTGCCGCAGCCTTTGGTATTCCAACTTTGTCTTTGTCTATGGGTAATGTAAATCCTTATGAGACCTCAGTTTCAAATCCAAATCATCATGTTTTACAAGCACAACTTTCGTGTAATGGCTGCTGGGAATGTATAAGAAATTTTGAATGTAAACAGATGTTTAAACCAGCTCATATTGCTTTTTTAGCAAAGGCATTACTTGAAAATAAAAATATTTCTTCTGAAAATCTCAATCTTTTTCAAACACAAAGAAAAGAAGGTTTACACTTTTTAGAAAATCTTTCTTCTACAACATTAGATTCAAGAGATATACTCTCTTTATTTTGGCAAGATTTTTTCTTAAGAATTTCTTTACAAAAAGGCTATTCAGATTTTAAAGGCATAAGCTACATCAAAGAATTTTCACCTAAACTGCATGAAAAACTGAAAAAAGCACAACTTGAACTACTTTTAGATTTAAATAAATGCGTAAAAAACAAGACTATTTTAAATAAAAACTATTGGCAGACAAAACCAAAGATTATCCATGCTTTTTCTTCTTTCATGCAGCTTTATTTAGAAAATGAAAACTATTCACTTGAATCATTTAGTCAAGCATTCTGGTATCTTGAAGAGCTTTCTAAATAAACTATCTTGAAAACGAACGAAGTTGAAAACGTAAAGACATTTTTTCTAAAACAGAAGAGATCACACACACTGTCACTTTCATAAATGACCTAAGTTCAGGTGAAAGAGGGTGCGGTGAGCGAGAAGCAAGACATAGTGCACCAGCAACATTTTTTTCAATTTCAATAGGCATAGTAATAGTAGAAATAAATTCAGGAATATTGTTTATTTTACCATAGATAGGAGTTGATGGCTGGTTAATTCCATCGTTAAAAATAGCTTCACCTTGTTTAAGAACCCAACCAAGCTGCCCATTTTGTATTGGAATTTCAACAGCTTTATTATCAGAAATCAAAAGAGGCTGATTTTCACATTCTACAGAGTATTTTTGGTCGTTTTCGCCCATAGAAGCAAAGCTCACATATTCAAATCCTGTTGCGTCAGATAAAATTTTGAGCAAGGCACTAATATATACAGGCCATGAAGAATATTTTTCAGTAAGAATATGTATAGCTTCTATAGCATAGAAGTATGTTGAAATTTGTAAAGAAAATGAAGAGGTTGCACTCATAATTTGGATTTGTGGAATCAGTCTTGCAAAAAGAGCACACATTTTTTCCATTTCTTCATCAAATTGAAAATTTTCTTCACCATCAATTACTAAAACACCACCACCACTTACAGGATATGCATAAAATGAATGGATTTCTTTTTCTAAATTTTTATAATATCCAATACTTGAAATATTAATATCACTTTGTTGAACAAAGATAGGCTTTTCATTCTTCATAACCCAGCCAACATAACCCTTTCCAACTTCTGCAATATACTCTTCATCAATATCAAGACTAGGGCACCAAGAAGCTGCTACCATCAACTTTTCCTTACTTTGCGAGAAAGGCAAAAATAAAGTTGCTGAATTTGCACTAAACACATTTCCCACTAAAGAAAGCAAGGTTTGAAAAGGGTGATTATTTTTCATGTTTTATTCCTATTATCTTGATTAAATACTTTTTCTAAACTTTTTTTATATAATATTTTATTTTTTTGCAAGCATTGCTTTATAAAAAAGCAAACATTTACATATAACTAATTGAAATTATGCTACTTATTTCATATCAACACAAAGTAGGACTTTATAATTAATACTTGCATAAGTATTTGATTTATGCTATTAATAATGCATAAAAAAATACCTAGGAGACAAAATGTTATTAGCGAAAGACTGCTTTACCACAGCTAAGTTTGCTTGGAAAAACGAAACAGAACTTCGTAAAAACGTTAATCTCAAAAAAATCAGCGAACTTAAAGAATTTTTAGACATAGTTCACATACGTGCAGCCCTTATAAAACCTTTGAATAATTGGGAAGACTACCCTATTATTGACACTCGTTCGCTTATTCCATCATTTGACAATGATCCATACGAATACCACAATCTGCCAGGATTTTCAATGATGGTGCTTGATAGACCTTTGCACCCTTTTACTGAAGTATTTCAATATGATCCTCTTTTTCAAGTTTTTGATAACAAGAAAAAAGATAAAAGCATGCGTACTGAACACGAAGATCAATTATTCGAATCAAATATGCAAACAATGCTTTCAAGACTCTCTAAAAGATACCACGAGGAATTTAAGCCAGCCTATACAAAGGCAGATCTCACTTATTTAGATCACTATCCACATTTATTAAATTTTTTATTTCAAATGGATAGAGCCCATATTATTGCTAAAAACTCAAATGATGATTTTCAATTAGCTGGTGTTTTTGCTTCTTTCCCCTCTGATTTAGATGGTGAGCTTAAAAGATATGGTCTTAGAATAGGCAAATTTAAAATTGGCGATTCAAAACTTTATTTAAGAAATAGGCTTTTTACCTTACAATTTTTAATGGAATTGTATGGTTTTCCTATTGCCTCAGAAAGGCGTACATCTTCAGCTCTTTTTGCAAGAAAATTGCATAAATCGGGCGAATCTTTTATGGTGCGAGTTATTGGGCAATCCGATAGAACTATCACAACTATCTGGAGTGATTGCAATAACCATTCTCGCTATCCTTATGTAGAAAAAATAGCCTTAGTTGTTATTGAAGACTACGATTCTATCTTAGAATTAGAAGAGAAAAATGCTTTTGTTGACCCTGAAAGACAGATTGCCATAGGCAGAGTTCGCTATTTACAGCATGCCTATTCGCCTACAAACGTAAGGCAAGATAGAGCCATTTCAATTCAAGAGCAAAGCATTATACACCCAATTACTGGTGAAGATAT
>CAYJHN010000006.1:19784-22769 GCA_964369985.1 uncultured Desulfovibrionaceae bacterium
AATCAACTTCCTTAGAGAAACAGCTTCGCTTGTGCTTTCTTTGAACGATATTTCAAATGGTGAATTCTACGGCAAAACTATCTATAAACGTACTGAAATAATTGAAGGTTCAGACACTGAAGAAAAAAGATTAAAAGTTTTTTATGCATGGCTTTTAAAAAACCAAAGAAGAATTATTTCTTACAGCGATGAATCCTATTCTAATTTCTTAAAATTATTTCAAAACTACTTTACAACTATTTCATACATTAATGAAAATCACGAACTTTACTTCTATCTTTATGAATTAAAACAAAGATATGCATATATTAATCAAGCTCGTACTTTAAGAGTTTTAGAAGAAATGATTATTGAAGACTATAGAGATAAGAAATCTAACTATTTTGAGCTTTATGAAAAAGCTATTAAAATATTAAGCAATTACAAACTCGATCTTTCGATTTATTTTGAAGATCTATTGTCAACTGCGACTTCTTTGATAGAAGTATTACTAAATGACAGATATATTTTAGCTAAATATATAAATGTTGACGAGGAAAAGCTCACTGCACGTGGCTTTGAAATTCGTCATAGGCATTTTAAATTAGATAAAATACACAAAGAATTTTTAGATATATTAAAACAAAATAAAGCGGAATAATATGCATGCTTTTTACCTGCAAGAAAGTGAATGGATAAATAAAAGGCTTGTAGACATTGAATTTAAACACGCCACACAAGTTTTACGTTTAAAAACAATGGATGAATTTCTTTTATTTGATGGCAATGGCACAAAGGCTCATTGCAAAATTGTAGAAATCCAAAAAAAATATCTTACTTTTGAAATAATAAATAAAGAAGTACTTGAAAAAAGCACTTCTTCTGTAATACTTGCTGCTGCATGGACAAAGGCTGCAAGACGTGGATTTTTATTTGAAAAAGTTGTAGAACTTGAAGCTACTGAACTTTGGATATGGCATGCAGAATATTCACAATTTCCTATACCTGATGAAAATTCTGCAACTGTACAGTCATGGCAAGCTCAACTCATTGCCGGTATTAAGCAATGCCATAATCCTTTCTTGCCAAAGCTTAGGCTTTTTTCAAGCCAAAAAGAAATGCTTAGCGAAGCTGTAAAACATAATTATCTACATGTTCTTACCACTGACGAAGCAAATTCTATTTCTAATTACACGACACAAGAGCTCAATAAAGAGGGTTCTACAGTGCTCACTATTGGGCCAGAAGGCGGATTTTCACCAAAAGAAACTGCTATTTTTGAAGAGCATAAGGCAAAATTCTACACATTAGGTGATAGAATTTTACGCTATGAAACTGCGGCTATACTTGCTTTAGGTTTACACTTTTGGTATAAAGTTGGAAAGCAGTCCACTCACTAATTCTTGCATAATTATTTAATAATTATTTATAAAAAGAGTCTACACTCTATGATAAATAGCCTACTCTACCAATCTCCTTTAGCCGAAAAAATGCGTCCACATTTCATTGACACATTTTACGGGCAAAGCCATTTAAAAAAGAAAATTGAAACATTAATGAAGTCTAAAAGACTTCCCTCTCTTCTTTTGTATGGCCCTCCTGGCTGTGGTAAGTCAACTTTAGCACTATTGCTTGCTAAAAGTCATAACATGCCCTTTATTCGAGTGTCTGCTCCAGAAGCTGGAATCACTGAACTTCGCAAAAAACTCAAAGACGGCAAGATTTTAATATTAGACGAATTACACCGTTTTTCAAAAGCTCAGCAAGATTTTTTTCTGCCTATTTTAGAGGCTGGCAATATCACACTCATTGCTACTACAACTGAAAACCCTTCTTTTTGTATCACAAAACAATTGCTTTCACGTTTGCATTTATTAAGGTTAAATCCGCTTGAAAATGATGATTTGCAAAGAATTGCAATAAAATCTCTTGAAGAATTAGGGCTAAACTTAGATGATGATGTTATAAACATTTTGATTCAGCTTGCCCATGGCGATGCAAGAGCTTTATTGAACTTGCTTGAATATGTTACCGAATTAGACGAAGAGCAAAGAACTAAAGAAAATATCATGCAAAATCTGCCTGAAATAGTAGAAAAACATGATAAAGACGGCGACAGCCATTATGAAAGAATATCAGCTCTTATCAAATCTATACGAGGTTCTGACCCCGATGCTGCACTCTATTACTTAGCGGCTTTACTTGAAGCTGGCGAAGATCCAAGATTTATTTGCAGAAGACTTATACTTTCAGCTTCAGAAGATGTTGGTTTAGCCGATCCACACGCGCTTCCTTTGGCTGTTTCTTGTCAGCAAGCTGTTGAATTTGTTGGCATGCCTGAAGGTTTTATCCCCTTAGCTGAAACAACTATCTACCTTGCTCTTGCACCAAAGTCTAACACAGCCTATGCTGCTTACAAAAGAGCTGCAAGTGTTATAAAAGCTCAAGGAATTCAACCAATTCCTATACATTTAAGAAACGCACACACAAACTTGCAAAAACAATGGGGCTATGGTAAAGAATATAAATACCCGCATAGTTACGAGAATGCATATGTTGAGCAAGAATATTTTCCTGAATCAGTGACATTAAGGGATTATTATCACGCTAAAGATCAAGGTTATGAAGATTATCTCGTAAAGATGCACGAAAAAAAGAAAAATAATTCTAAATAATTATATTAAGAGTTTATATATGAAAAACCTACTTCCTATAAATTATAAAACTGACACATCTAAATATAAGAAAGCACTTTTTCCAAGCCTTTTATTCTATTATAATGCTTTTAAAATTTGTTATTTAGCTGATAAGGTTGCCAAAAAAAATATGTACACAACTGAACGTTGGGTAAATGATTCACTAGATATTTTACGTGCTGTTGAAACTTCTGGTGGTAAATTTTGCGTTGAGGGAATGGAGTCCTTTATAAAAACAGACAGACCTTGTGTTTTTGTTGCCAACCACATGAGCACATTAGAAACTTTTATTCTCCCTGCCCTTATCCAA
>CAYJHN010000006.1:22779-23614 GCA_964369985.1 uncultured Desulfovibrionaceae bacterium
TAAAGACCTCACATTTATAGTTAAATCTAGTCTTGTAAACTATCCATTTTTTGGTTCAGTTATGCAAGCAAGAAGCCCAATCTTGCTTGATAGAGTAAACCCGAGAGAAGATTTTACAAAATGCATGAAAGAAGGCCTTGCTCTTATTGAAAAAGGCGAATCTCTGCTTATTTTCCCACAAGGCACGAGAACAAAAGAATTTGTTGATGAAGACTTCAATTCGTTGGGTGCAAAAATAGCTAAAAAAGCAAATGCTTATCTTGTACCTATTGCATTAAAAACAGATTTCTGGGGAATTGGTAAAGTTATTAAAGATTTTGGTAAAGTAGATATCAATAAAACAGCGCATTTTGCTTTTGGTGATGCTCTTGAAATTCAGGGTAATGGCAAAGAAGAACATCAAGTTTGCGTAGACTTTATCAGAAATAATATGGCTAAATGGAAATCTGAGGAAATAAAGAGCTAAAAATGCGTAGTTCAAAAATTATCTTTTATATTGCTTTAGCTGCCTTTGCTTTTTTATTCTTTTCCTTTTTAAAGCTCCCCTCTAGCATGTATTTTGAATTTGGGACAAGACAAATTGGCTTAACAGCACTTTTAATTGCCCTCATCTTGCATGCTTACACTTTATATCAGCCTAAAATTCAAATAATGCTTAGCTCAGCTTTGTTTTACTTTTTATCTTCGCTGATATCACCACTCATTGGTATGCTATTAACTGCTTTAGCACTTATTACTACAAGAAAAATGTTCACTTCTGAACTAGCTGAACAAAAAAAAAAATTTTCCAAAAAACTGTAAATCCCTATAATAAAATACTTAGTACATAGTTAAT
>CAYJHN010000007.1:0-544 GCA_964369985.1 uncultured Desulfovibrionaceae bacterium
AATTCTTGTATTTGAATAAGGCATAGAGTGAAAATCCATTGTGACTTCATCATTTTTCAATAATCCAGCAGAAGAAGACATAATCATAATTTCTGCTTCATCTTCCCTATAATACAAAGGCGAAGTCACCTTATAAGGAGCTGAAAAAGAGCAGTCAGCAAAGACAGTTTTATTATTGCTACATTTTGTTGTAATACTCAAGTGAGATTTCATTAAATTCCCTCAAATAGCACATCTTTTTTTATCCATTCTATCACTTTATCTAAACCATCAAGTGTCATAAGATTTGTAAAAATAAATGGCCTTTCTTGACGCTTACGGTTAGAATCGCTCGCCATAATGTCAAGATTTGCATGCACAAGTGGTGCTAAATCGGTTTTATTTATAATTAATAAATCCGAACGCATAACTCCTGGGCCACCCTTTCTTGGGATTTTTTCCCCCTGTGCAACGTCTATAACATATATACTTGCGTCTGCTAAGTCGGGGCTAAAGGTTGCGGATAAGTTATCGCCACCGCTTTCAATAAATATTATTTCAAGAT
>CAYJHN010000007.1:554-15713 GCA_964369985.1 uncultured Desulfovibrionaceae bacterium
AGATTTGGAAATTTCTGAACCATTTCATCAACAGCTTCTAAATTCATAGAACAATCTTCTCTTATTGCTGTGTGCGGGCAACCACCTGTTTCTACACCCATAATTCTTTCAGAGGGCAGAGCAGAATTTTTCTTTAAAAAAGCTTCGTCTTCTCTTGTGTATATATCATTTGTGATGACAGCAAGTTCGTACTCCTTAGACATTATTCGTGTAAGTCTTTCGATTAATGCAGTTTTTCCTGCTCCGACTGGGCCACCCACTCCTATTTTTACAAAGGCCATATATTCTCCTTAATTATAAATTAACTCATATAAACACGCGAATAAAGATTCTCGTGCTTCATTGCATAGATATCAAAAGCAGAGCCGCAAATACCTAGCTCATCTCTATCAATTTTTTCTGATTTTTCCACAGCCTGCTGTATAGATACAAGCAAAGAATTAAGTATAACTTGCCCATCTAATTGACTAAGTGGCACACTCTTCACAGCATTTGTCACAATGCCAGAAAGTATATTATAAGCATACATATTTGCGCTTAGCCTAAAATCTATTTTTTTTGATAAAGTAAAAAGTCCGAATAAAATAAGATGATGCCCATCACATTTATTTTCCTGTATCAGTGATTTATAAAGACTTAGCAATGGAATTTCTTCAATTCTTTCCCAGATTTTTATAAATCTTTGGCACAACTTCATACTCCCTCTACGCACTTCATAAGCACTTTTGTAGGCGGAATAAAGAGTGTCAATTTCAATGAGCTTGCTTTCAAGTCTTTGTTTTTGCGGATTATCTTTTAGAGTAGTTAATTCAAGCTTATCTAAGGACTTATAAATGAAAGACAAGAAAGCAAGCTCATTGTAAGGCATATACGAAATATAATTTTCCGCATATAACTTAAGATCGTTGCATGTTTGCAATTTATTCTCTTGCACAAAGGTTTCTAAGCCATTTGAAAGAGTATATGAGCCTATAGGAAAAAGGCTGTCGCACACTTGCAAAGTATTTAAAAATGCTATATCCATATAAATTTACTTATTATTTAAAGTTAATTATTGACAATATTCACACAAAGATTTTGCGAGCTAAGCACAGAAGGTGCATGGGCTTTTGAAGAAAGAAAATCTGAAAATTTTTCCTCAATCTTTACTGGATTAAAAGCCATTTTTTCAAGATAATCAAAAGTAGGCTTATCATAGGGAATAAAGACTTTATTTTTCTTGATTTTTAATGGAAGATGTCTATTTCCTAATTCAAAACAAAGTTTCCCCATTTCTTCAAGAGAAGAAGTTTCAACTTGAGTAAGAAGACAGCTCTTTATTTGGCAAAAATAGATTTTATTATCGATTTCAGCTATAATATCGCCATCTTCTATTATTTTATTTGGTATAATACCAAATTCATAGCCATCTTCTGCTTTTTTCTTTATTCTTTTCTTCTCAAGTTCAAACCATTCAAATTTCACAGCAATTTTTTCTTTATCCATAATATCATAAAAAGCATGAGAAGTCTCACACCTAAGATTTCCAAGTATAGATTCTACCTTCATAGACACACCTTAAAACAAGAAATAACGTCTTGCTAAAGAGAGTTTTTCAAATGGTTCGCAGCTTATTTTTTGCCCATCAACTTTAACAGTGTATGTTTCTGGATCTACTTCAATATCAGCAATAACATCGTTGAATTTCATATCTTTTTTGCTGATATTTCTACAGTTTTTTACTGGCATTGTTTTTCTGTTTACCTGCAATTTTTCTAGGAGATTTTCCTCATAAGCATATTGAGACAAAAAGGTATAAGAAGTTTGTGCTACTGCTTTAGAATAAGCACCAAACATCTTTGAATAAACAACAGGTTGCGGAGTTGGAATAGAGGCATTTGCATCGCCCATTCTTGCTGCACAAATGAAGCCAGATTTTATAATAAGTTCTGGTTTTGCACCAAATAAAGCTGGTTTCCACAAAACTAAATCTGCCACTTTACCCACTTCAACAGAGCCAAAAGCATCAGAAATTCCATGTGTAATTGCTGGATTTATTGTGTATTTTGAAATATATCTTTTTACCCTAAAATTGTCATTTCTTGCATTGTCTTCTGCAAGAACACCTCTTTGCTGTTTCATTTTATCAGCACTCTGCCATGTTCTTATAATAACTTCGCCAACTCTGCCCATAGCCTGAGAATCTGAACTCATCATAGAAAAAATACCCATATCGTGCAACACGTCCTCAGCTGCAATAGTTTCAGGGCGTATACGCGAATCAGCAAAGGCTAAATCTTCTGGGTTTTTCTTATCTAAGTGATGACAAACCATAAGCATATCAAGGTGTTCGTCAATTGTATTCACAGTATATGGCATGGTTGGATTTGTAGAAGAAGGCAATATATTTTCTAATGCGGCAGCTTTAATAATATCAGGTGCGTGCCCGCCGCCTGCTCCTTCTGTGTGATAAGTGTGTATCACTCTGTTATCAAAAGCATTTAAAGTATCTTCAACAAAACCTGCTTCATTTAACGTATCAGTATGAATTGAAACCTGCACATCATACTTATCTGCAACTTTTAGGCAAGTATCAATAGCCTTTGGCGTTGTGCCCCAATCTTCATGCAATTTCAAGGCAATAGCACCAGCTTTTACTTGTTCTTCTAAGGTTTCAAGTGAAGATGAATTGCCTTTAGCTAAAAAGCCCACATTCATTGGAAAGGCTTCTGATGCTTCTAACATTTTATGTATATTGAACTTTCCTGGCGTGCATGTTGTCGCATTTGTGCCATCTGCTGGGCCTGTTCCGCCGCCAATCATTGTTGTAACACCGCTGTAAAGAGCTGTTTCTATTTGCGTTGGCGAAATAAAGTGTATATGTGTGTCTATTCCGCCAGCTGTAAGAATTAGCCCCTCGCCTGCAATGGCCTCTGTTGATGCACCAATAATCATATTTGAATCAACATTATCCATGATATGCGGATTGCCAGACTTTCCAATGCCGTGAATCTTACCCTCTTTTATTCCTATATCAGCTTTAAAAATTCCTGTGTAATCAATAACTAAAACATTTGTTATGACTAAATCAAGACATTCATCATCTATATGTAAGCTCGATTGTCCCATGCCGTCTCTTAAAGATTTACCACCACCAAATTTTGCTTCTTCGCCGTATGTTGTATAGTCTTTTTCAACTTCAACAATGAGTGAAGTGTCGGCAAGACGAAGGCGATCGCCAAGGGTTGGGCCATACATTGCTGCGTAAAGTTTTTTTGAAAGTATTGCCATGATTAAATTCCTTTAAAGCCAAGTTTTTTCGCATTTTCAAATGCTTGCATCTTTATTTCTTCACTATCAAAAGCCCCATTCACAAGGCCATTTAAGCCATAACCTTCACGGCTTCCGCCAATTTCTGTAAGGATAATCTTCTTTGCTTCGCCAGGCTCAAAACGAACTGCTGTTCCAGAAGCAATATCAAGGCGAGTGCCAAAAGCGGCCTTTCTGTCAAATTCAAGCATTTTATTTACTTCAAAAAAATGATAGTGCGAGCCAACTTGAATTGGCCTATCCGCAGTATTTTTGACTGTGATTTCAATTTTCTTGTGCCCAGCATTTATTTCAATAAAACCTTCATCAGTAAAAACTTCACCAGGAATAAGGCTTTCACTGCAAGGAATTGGATTATGTACAGTTACTAGCTTTGTGCCGTCGTCAAAAGTGGCTTCTATCTGAATTTCGTGTATCATTTCAGCAACACCGTCTAAAACCTGTTCGCTTGTAAGTAGCTTTGTGCCGTATTGCATAAGTTTTGAAACAGACATGTTTTCACGAGCTCTTTCTAAAAGCATGTATGAAATATAGGCTATGGCTTCGGTATAATTGAGTTTTATTCCTCTATTTAATCTTTGCTCAGCCAAGGTGCCTGCCAAAAAGAGCATGAGTTTATCTTGTTCTCTTGGTGTTAAATGCATAATTTCTTTCCTAATGTGTCATTAAATTTTGAAGATTTTCTTTGTCGCAAGATAAAATATCACTTGTATAAATAATATTTCCCTTTTCCATAACATTAACTATATGTGAATTTTCCATTATAAAATCTAGGTATTGCTCAACTAACAAAACTGTTATCCCTTTCCATTCGTTAACCTTTTGTATTGCTACGCCAATGTCTTGAATTACAGAAGGCTGTATACCTTCTGTTGGTTCATCTAGTATCAAAATTTTGGGATTTGCAACTAAGGCTCTTGCTATGGCTAATTGTTGTTGCTGTCCACCAGAAAGATCACCGCCTTTTCTGTGGATAAATTTTGTCAAAATAGGAAATAATTCAAAAAGATATTCTGGAATTTCTCCTTTGCCATTTTTTTGCTGTAAACCTAGTTCTAGGTTTTCAGCCACTGTCATTTGTGAAAATATATCACGACCTTGCGGCACATAACCTATGCCAAGTTTCACCCTTTCGTGTGTGGGCATTTTTACAATGTCCTTACCTTCAAAAAGAATCTTTCCTACAGGAGTTTTTACTATTCCCATGATGCTTTTTAGCGTTGTGCTTTTGCCAACACCATTTCTTCCGATTAGTGAGGAAATTTTGCCTGAAGGCACATGGAAATTAAGATCTTCAATTACACAGGATTCTCCGTAATAAGAAGAGAGATTTTCAATAGTTAACATATTTTCCCCTATTCACTTTTACCGCGTCCAAGGTATACAGCTTGAACCTTTTTATCTTCTAAAACTTCGTCAATACTGCCTTCCATAAGCATGCGTCCTTCATGCAAAACGGTTACAATATCAGCTACTTGTTTCACAAATTCCATATCGTGTTCGATAACAATTACAGTGCAATAGTTTTTAACTTTTTTTAATAATTCGCCTGTTTTGAAGGTTTCTGGCTTTCCCATACCAGCAGCAGGTTCATCAAGCATAATAATTTCAGGTTCTTGTACTAATTGCATAGCAATTTCTAGCCACTGCTTTTCGCCATGCGAAAGAGAGCCAGCTCTCACCTCTTTTCTTGTTTCTAAACCTACTTCAGCCAATATTTCATCGATTTTTTCATATTCTTGTTTTGAAGTTTTATAAAATATCGATTTAAAAACACTTTTATTGCCTTTGAGAGATAAAATCATATTGTCTTCAACAGAAAGATTAACAAATACAGAAGGCACTTGAAACTTTCTGCCAATTCCCTCTTGCACAATTTTATACTCCTTCATTCCTGTAAGACGAACTTGATTTCTGCCTTTTGGATTGAAGAAAACATTACCCATAGTTGCCTTTGTTTTCGCACAAATGATGTCGAGCAAGGTTGTTTTACCAGCACCATTTGGGCCAATAAAAAAATGTATGCTATGACGCTTTACATTTGTTTGCACATCGGTAAGGGCATAAAAGCCATCAAAAGAAACAGAAATATTTTTTATTTCTAAGATATAGTCTTCTTTTATTTCTTGTGTATTCATTATTAAACTCTTTTTATTGCTGATGTTTTTCTTTTATTTGCAAAATATTCTGTTAATGTGCCTACAATTCCGCCCTTGAAGTAAATAATTGTCACACAAAAAGCGATACCAATAATATATTGCCAAGTTTCAATCATTTTGCCTGAAGATATATTATACTCACAAAGATTTACGAGAAAGACACCAAAAACAGCCCCTAATATTGTGCCTCTGCCGCCAATAGCTATCCAAATAACCATCATAATAGAATAAGAAATTGTCATCTGCGATGGAGTTATACTTCCGTTAAAATTGACAAAAACAGCTCCGCCAATACCAGCAAATAGGGCTGAAACTATATAAACAAAGTTTTTATAAGCACTTACCTTATAGCCTGAAAAGTAAGTTCTATTTTCGCCATCGCGTATAGCCACTAATATTTTACCAAACTTACTTTTTGTGAGAAATTTTGCTATAAAATAACTCATTGCAAGTAAAAGTGTTGAAAAATAAAATAATAACATCATCTTATCCATATTTGCATTGCCCTTTATAGAGCCAAAAACCGATTTTATTTTAAAGCTTGTGAAATAATGGAAAAATACACACCTTTTACTCTATTTCTAAAAATAAAATAGCCTATAATTCCAGCCACTAATGCAGGAATTGCAAGAATAAGCACAGAAGTTAAAATGCCAGATTGAAAAGGCTGCCAAATAAGAGGAAGTTCTTTTATTCCGCCAATGAACATAAAATCAGTTATCTTACCATTAGTTGCTTGTAATTTCAAATACATAGCCATAGCATATCCACCAAGTGAAAAGTATAAACCATGCCCTAAGCTGAGTATGCCTGTATAGCCCCAAATCAAATCAAGGCCGATAACCAAGATACAAAATGCTATGCATTTTCCTATAAAGAGCACTGTTGACGTGCTTTGAATAATATCTATTTGCAATAAAAGTGGTATTGAAGCCAAAACAGCTAAGATAACAAGAAAAATTCTATCGTGCATATCTTTAAACATTTTCATAACTATCCTTAATCTAAACTTTTCCTAAATTTATTATTTTTGAATGAGTGGTTTTTGACTACTTGTTTACTCGTTTACTTGTCTACTCGTCTAGGGCTCTACTTTTTATGACAAAAAGTCCCTGCGGTTTCTTTTGCAAAATAGTGATAACAAGTAGAAGTACTATGGCTTTTGCAAGCGAAGAAGAAGTATAGTTTTCTGTAAATATGCTTGTAAAACCAATCATAGCAGAAGCAAGCACTGTTCCCATGAGTTTGCCAACGCCACCAAGCACAACAGCCATAAAGGAATTTACTATATAACTTTGTCCAACTATCGAATCTATAGAGCCAAGCAAAGCAATTGAGCAGCCAGCTATACCAGCCAAACCAGAGCCAAGTGAAAAAGTGATATTATCTACCTTTCGAGAATTTATACCCATACACTGAGCCATAGGGCGGTGCTGCATAACTGCTCGCATTTGTTTACCAAAATTCATTTTAAACAAAACAAACCAGAGCATAAATAAGGAAAAAAGCACGAGGAAAATAATAAAAATTCTATTGTATGAAAATGTCATTTCAAAAAGTGTCAATCCGCCCTTTAAAAAAGAAGGAGCTTCAACATTCACTCCTTGTGCCCCAAAGACAGTTCTCACAAATTGCTGCAATAATATACTTATACCAAAAGTAGCTAAAAGAGAATCAATTTCTCTGCCATAAAGATTTGAAATAACGAATTTTTCAAGCAAAGAGCCGAGAAAAAATGTCACTAAAAAAGCCATTGGAATTGCAGCAATATAATAGAGATAGAGGTATTCAGGTGCGAAATAGATTTTAAAAATTTGTTGAATAACATAAGTAGTATAAGCCCCAATCATCACAAATTCCCCATGAGCCATATTAATAACTTTCATGAGTCCAAATGTGATAGCTAGGCCTATTGAAGTGAGCAATATTATTGAGCTCAGGCTTAAGCCATTGAATAGGGTTGTGATAAATTGTTCCATGAATAATGCCTCTTTTCTCTTATTTCAATACGATATCTTTAACTTTTCTATTTGTATATAAAGCCAAGTATGGGGGCTACTTGGCTCTATATAAACTTTGCTTACATTTGGATTTTTTTAGCCCAATCGTAAGAAGACAAATATGGATCAGGTTCTACAGCAGTTTTTGTTGCATAAACCTCATAAATCAGTCCATCATTCGCTACTTTTCCAACTCTCACTGGTTTTGCTAAATGCTGATTACCACCATTAATTGTTACTAAACCTTCTGGAGCTTCAAAAGAAACTTCGCCTTTTTTGATAACAGCTAACACGTCTTCAACATCAAATGAACCAGCTTTTTCTACAGCTGCCTTCCAAAGATAAACAGCATCATAAGCAGCTTCAACAGGATCAGATGTCACACGTTTTTCACCAAAAGCTTGTTTGTAAGCTGAAACAAATTTTTTATTTTCTGGTGTATTTGTTGTTTGGTAGTAGTTCCATGAAACAAGGTGATCTTTCAAAATATCAGCACCAATTGTAGCCACTTCTTCTTCAGCTATTGAGAACGACATTGTCATAAAGTCTTTACTTGTATAGTTTTTTTCTGCCATTTGTTTGAAGAAAGAAACATTGCCTGTGCCATTTAATGTATTTATAATAACTTCTGGTTTTGCTTCTTCGATTTTACTGATAATGGCTGAAAAGTCAGTTTGATCCATGCTAGCGTATTCTTCGCCAACAACAGTGCCGCCTTGTGCCGCTAATTGTGTTGTTATTACAAGATTTGCAGTTCTTGGGAATACGTAGTCAGAACCAAGTAAGAAGAATTTTTTATAGCCTTGCGATAATAAATATTCGATTGCAGGCACAATTTGCTGATTTGGTGCAGCACCTGTGTAAATAATATTTGGTGATGCTTCCATGCCTTCGTATTGCACAGGATACCATAATAATGAATTGTAATCTTCAAAAATTGGCTTTACCGCTTTTCTTGAGGAAGATGTCCAACAACCAAAAACAGTCACCACATTTTCACTATCAATAAGCTTTTCTGCCTTTGTAGCAAAAACAGAGGGTTCTGATGCACCGTCTTCTTCAATATATTCAATTTGTTTTCCTAACACACCACCATTTGCATTTATTTCATTAATTGCAAGCACTTCAGCATCACGCACAGCCTTTTCACTGATTGCCATTGAGCCAGTAAGTGAGTGTAATAAACCCACTTTTACTTTTTCAGCTGCCTGCAATTCTATTGGGTAAGTTGAAATTGCACATATTGTTGCAAAAGATAAACCAAGCCCTAAGGCTTTTTTCAAAAACGTGTTTTCCATGACCAAACTCCTTTTTATTATATAAAACAAGGCATGTGTAAATGCTTGTCCTATTGGTATTATTGAATAAATTCTTTGATTTTGAGATAGTTAATTATTATATCAGCACAATGCTCTTTTTCTACTCTGCCCGTATTAAGCGTGATGTCGTAAGCAATTGGATCAGTCCAACTTTGCCCATTTGTATAATAACGGTAGTAATCAGATCTATATTTATCGTGTTTTTCTATAGCCTTATGTGCTTCTTTTTCAGACACACCAAAAAGTTTTGTAGTGTTTTCAACACAAACAGCACGAGGTGCTTCTATATAGAGGCTCACCACATTTCGCCTATAACGTAAAATGTGATTTGCACACTTGCCAATAATGATACAAGATTCTAGTCTTGCAAGTTCTTGGATTAATTCAGCTTGTATGTTAAAAAGATTGTTGTCAGAAACAAAGTCTTTATCATCTGCTGAAACTATATATTCGTTAGGAAAGCCTTTTAATTTTTTGATAAGATAAGGAGCAGAGAGCTTTTCATCGCAAGAAGCAAATAAAGCTTTGTTGATTCCTGAATATTCTTCAAGCATACTAGGAAGTTGAGTGTCATAACATGGGATAGAAAGCTTTTTTGAAAGCAAATTCCCTATATATTTGCCACCACTACCAAAACCTCTTGCAATGGTAATCACATAATTCTTCATCTTGAACTTCTCTTTAGTTTTTTCACATAAAAGCTCATTGCCTTTTATGCGATATTTTCTATAGAGCAAAGAATATGCAAGAATAAAAATAAATAAATATTATAGATGTTTATCTCTAAAAAAGAATAAAATAAATACTACTGCATTTTCTAAAACACAACACAATGGTGTAAAATTAAGTGAAGAATTACTTGGTTAATGAAAAAATATTTAGAAAACATAGATAATACATTGATTTAAAAGTAAAAATTATTTAAAACAAAAACGTAGAAAATAAAACTACGGAATATGTATTAATGCAAGAAGCGTGGTTCTTGCTTCACTCGCTGAAGCTTTTGTTTGCTTTGCTCACACGAGGTCAGCAAATAGAAAAAGTCCACAAAGTTTAACTCTATGGACTTAATATGTTATCAATACTGCCTTTGAGCAGGATTGAACTGCTGACTGCTTTAAGGTTTTTGTTTCACCACGTTGTGGACGAAACCTCGCTTGCAAGAATCGTGCTTCTTGCTACACTCGCTAAAGTATTTGTTCGCTTTGCTCACATGAGGTCAGCAAATAAAAAAGCTCTATAAAATTATAGAGCTTTGCATTAAAAATGGTGCCTTTGAGCAGGATTGAACTGCTGACCTCATCCTTACCAAGGATGCACTCTACCGACTGAGCTACAAAGGCGAAGACTATTTTGTCTTGAATTCGTTTTTTAGCAAAGGCTAAGTTGATTGTCAAGTTTATTTTATCTTGCTTTTTTATATACTAAATCTAGAAAAAAATGCACAGAATAAAAACTTGACCGAAATAAAAAATCTTTTATACTTGCTTTATGAATATCTTACTTTTAGAATTAGATTATTTGCAACAAAATAATAAGAGAGCACATAGTGCTTGTAATTCCGTGCAGTTAGCAAAGGTTATGCAAAAATATACAGACAATAAAATGTATATTTTAGCTGATGATGAGTCTGCTCTTTTGTCTTATGCAAAAAAGCAAAAGTTAAATTGCCTGATTACACCGAGTGGTTTTTTCTCATCGCTCAAGCTTGCTCTTTTACTTAAGAAGCATAAAATTGATATTGTACACACTTTTGACTTGCTTTCTGCGCAGATTGCAACAAAGGCGCTTTCCTTTGCAAGCAGTGTAAAGCATATACATACTGAAAATAGAAATACGGAAAAAGACGATATGCTCTTGTCGTCAGCATTTAAAAAGTTAGATGCCTGTATTTTTGCTCATAAATCTTTTGAAGGGCAGTATAAATATAAATATGTATACCAAGAAGAGCATAGACCTGTAGATTTTTATGTTGCAGATATTTTTCCAGTGCTTGACATGCTTAATGCCGAAGACGATGGAGTAATTTCACTTGAAGCAGTAGATATCATTGCTGATTCTCAAGATGAAAATAAAAAAGTAGATAAGAAATTTGACATTAATATTGGAAAAAATAAAGAAATTTCTGAAAAAGAAGATTCAGCTGAAGATATAGCTCAAAATGCGACACTTTTAGCTCAAAATGAGCCTGAAAGTATAGAAAATGTAGACACAAAGCAAGAAAGGACTTTATCTGAAATAGAAAATTCTGAAATAAAAGATTCTTCTGATGCTTTGCAGGCAAAAGATCTAAATACAACAAAAAATTTCAAGAAAAATAAAAACAATAAAAAAGTTCAAGATATAAAAGATATAAAAGAAGAAAAAGACGTAGAACAGTCTGCAAATATTGAAGAATTCTTGCCTTATGAGGTAAGTAAGAAGAAAATCCGCTTCTTGATTCCTTGTTCTGTTGCTTTAACTGATTTAGATACTATCACAAATGCGCTTCGTTGTTTTCATGAATACGAAGGGCATATATATAAGTGGGAGGCTTACTTTGTAGGGCCTGAACTTGATGCGGAAAAAGTGTTGAAATACGCAAAAAAATACGACATTCAAGATTATGTGGTTATTTTCATGAAAGATTTAGAAATGGAAAATTTCGACAAGTCAGAGATTTGTATTGTGCCTACTTTCAAAGACGAATACTCACTTGAAGCCTTATTTAATGCATGGGCAGGCAAAAAACCTACAATTATTACGCAAAGAATGCCTTATTTTGAGAAGGTTGTGAATTCTAAAACTGTGCTTATCCCTGATTTAGATACGCCTCTTTCTCTTTCAAGCGTGATGCATAAACTTGTTCAAGATGTTGAATGCCGTGCTACTTTGCTTAACGCCTCAAAAAGTATAGATTTTGAAAAAGAAGCACAAAAAACAGCAGAAAAATATGAAAAATGTTATAGCGAAGTAAAGGCTAAGATGAAGGTAAAATAAAGAAAAAATAAAGCGAAAAACAAGAGAAACTCTAGAGTTTTTCTAAAGATATCTCTTTGAATTAATTTATTTAATTTTCATTTAATTTTAAAAATAACACTTTAACTTTTAAGAAAAAATCATTAATGAATTTAACTCTTTAAAAACATTAAACTTTTTCTAAAAAATATATATTGACAACTATTCAAAATCTTTGTATATTTAATCTATAAATTGCCTGTAAATTGATTTTATTAAACTTTTTAAGGCCTTATTGATACTTAGGGGAAAACTATGTCAGATACTAAAAATTTCTCATCTGAAAAAATTACTTTGAAGCTAGATAATGGTAAATCAATGGAGTTTGCGGGTGCGATGATTGCCGAAACTTCTTGGTATGACGAAGTAAGCGAAAGCATTACTCGTCAACGTATCTACGAAACTGACAAAGGCACACAAGTATACGCTATCTTAGAAGGCGACGGGGCAACTCGTTCTTCAAGAGGATACTCATTAGCTGTGCAAGACTCTGTATTGTGTATGTCTGATGCAAAAAAACAATTAGACATTCCACACGATTTATTCATGCTTTTTGCTAAAGATTTATTAGCTCAAGCAGGTGCAAGTTCTGACACAGCTTTAGAAGATATTGAAGAATTGCTCAAAGCAGCAAATTGCTAGTATCTTAATTGAAAGTGTTTACAAAAGGCAGATTGTAGAGATTTGCTATACTTTTCTTTCCCCCCAAATATAAAAACAAGATAAATTTGTAAACAACTTAAATTATTAAAAATATTTTCATAACTTTTGTAAAAACCTTCTTTTTTTGAGAAGGTTTTTCTTTTTTAAAACTCTAAGTCTATCCTTGTGCTAAGCAAGAAGTCTCTTAATCGCCTATTTGAATTACCAGATTTTAAAGAAGAATGTCACACTTGATTATTCTTATTAATTGTGCTAAATTGCTAGTTAAACAAGGAGAGATTTATGACATATAATAAAGAATTTGAACATCTGCAAACTCCTATCTTTGTCACTGATATAGAAAAGCTACGCAATAATGTAGCCGTATTAAACAGTGTGCAAGAAAAAACAAATGCGAAAATTCTTTTAGCATTAAAGGCTTTTGCCCAGTATTCTACCTTTACTGAAATTTCTCGTGCTTTTAATGGTCCACTTTATGGCTGTTGTGCTTCATCTCCGCATGAAGCTCGTTTGGCAAGAGAAGAGTTTAAGGGCGAAGTGCACGCTTTTGCAGCTGCCTATTCTCAGGAAGATATTGACGATCTTTTACTTTATTGTGATCATATTCTCTTTAATTCCTTTTACCAATTAGAGAAATTTTTACCGTCTATCTTGGAATACAATAAGAAAAATAATAAAAATATCGAAATTGGATTAAGAATTAATCCAGAACACTCTGAAGGGGCTCATTTTCTTTATGATCCTTGTTCTGAAATGTCTAGGCTTGGTGTGCGTAAAAAGGACTTTAAGCCTGAATTATTAGAGCATGTTTCAGGGCTTCATTTTCATACTTTATGTGAACAAAATTCAGATGCTTTAGAAAGAACAGTAAAAGCTGTGGAAGTGGCTTTTGGCGAATACCTGCACCAAATGAAGTGGATAAATTTTGGTGGCGGGCATCATATCACAAGAAGTGATTATGATATAGAACTTCTTTGTTCTTGCATAACTTCAGTAAAAGAAAAGTATGATCTTGAAGTATATTTAGAACCAGGCGAAGCTATTGCTTTGAATGCTGGTTACTTGGTTGCTAGTGTTCTTGATATTGTAAATGCAGATGTAAAAACGGCTATCTTAGACTGTTCTGCTGCTTGCCACACGCCAGACGTTTTAGAAGTGCCTTATACTCCAAATGTTTTTGGTGCAAAAGTGCATCAAGATCTCACTCCTATTGAAGAAAATACATACAGGCTTGCTGGAAAATCATGTCTTGCTGGCGATAATATTGGTGTATATACATTTGATAGAAAATTAGAAATTGGCGATAAGCTTGTTTTTAAAGATATGGCAATCTATTCTATGGTAAAAACGAACACCTTCAATGGTTTGGCTTTGCCTAGTATAGGACGTTTAGAAAATAATAAAGTTGTTGTGGATAAGGTGTTTGGATATGACGACTTCAAAAGTAGATTGTAAAATTCTTTGTACTTAAATAGGGCTTAAGATGAGTTGACAATAATTGTTATTTCGACAATAATAAGCCAATTAAAAAAAATGAGAGATATATATCATGGGAAAACTATTTGATAAATTTTTAGGCCTATTTTCTAGTGATTTAGCAATAGATTTAGGTACAGCAAATATATGTGTTTATATGAAAGGTAAGGGTATAGTTTTACGCGAACCATCTGTTGTTGCAGTAAAAACTGACGGTCGTGGTGTAAAACACGTTCTTGCAGTTGGACTTGATGCAAAGAAAATGCTTGGTAAAACACCAGGTAATATCCATGCTATCCGCCCAATGAAAGACGGTGTTATCGCGGACTTTGAAGTTACAGAAGCAATGCTCAGACACTTTATTTCAAAAGCACATAATTCACGCCGTTTAGTTCGTCCCCGTATTATGATATGTGTTCCAACAGGCATTACTCAAGTTGAAAAACGTGCTGTAAAAGAATCAGCAGAAAGTGCTGGTGCAAGAGAAGTATACCTCATTGAAGAACCAATGGCAGCTGCAATAGGTGCAAATCTTCCAATTCAAGAGCCTACATCAAACATGGTTGTTGACATCGGCGGTGGCACAACAGAAGTAGCGGTAATTTCTTTGTCTGGTGTTGTTTACGCTCACTCAGTAAGAGTTGGTGGCGACAAGATGGACGAAAGCATTATGGTGCATGTAAAACGTAAATATAGTATGTTTATCGGTGAATCAACAGCTGAAGACATTAAGATAAAAATCGCTTCTGCTTTCCCATTAGAGCATGAAGAACAAATCGAAGTAAAGGGCAGAGATATCGCTTCTGGTATTCCAAAAAGCGTTGCTATTACTTCTGAAGAAATCCGTAAAGCTATTTCAGAACAAGTTGATGGCATTGTGCAGGCTGTTCGCTCAGCTCTTGAAAGCACACCACCTGAACTTGCAGCTGACATCGTAGATAGAGGTATTGTTCTTACTGGTGGCGGAGCACTCTTAAAAGGTTTAGATCAGTTACTTAGAGAAGAAACAGGCTTACCTATTACTGTAGTAGACGATCCTTTATCAGCTGTTGTACTTGGCACTGGCCTTGCTTTAGATAATATCGACGTTCTTGGTGAAGTTTGTGTTGACTAAATAAAGATTTCACTTTTTGAACATTCATTCTTAAACAAAAAGCTGGTGTAGATTAGCCTTGAGCTAAAGCTATATCAGCTTTACATATATAAATATGAAGCGAATTTTTCTCTCTATCATAA
>CAYJHN010000007.1:15723-23572 GCA_964369985.1 uncultured Desulfovibrionaceae bacterium
TTTAGACAAAGTAGCTGCACACACAGGTTTAGAAATTACTGGCTTTTTCTTGGATACAGCTGAATCTTTTGCGTCTGCAGTAAATGCTGTTTGGGCAAATTATATAAATTTAATAGATGTTCGCCAAGAAAATATAGAATTAAAAGAAAGAATTGCAGAATTAGAACGTCGTAATGATAAATTTAATGGAAGTGTTGAAGAGTTAAAGCGACTTAAGAGATATTTTTCTGTTATTGTGCCCGAGGAATGGACAAAGTCTGTTACAAAGGTATTAGCAGGAAAATTAGGTGCTTTTGCTTCACTTGAAACAGTTGTTCTTGATAAAGGCTATCTCAATGGAGCAAGCGTTGGCAGACCGCTCATGACTGATAGATATATTGTGGGTAGCGTATTTCAAGCTGGGCCAACAAAGAGTATGGCTTTACTTATAAATGACCCAGAAAGTAAGATAGCAATTATTTCTGAAAAAACAAGATTACACGGTATCTTGGTAGGTGCAGGTAGTGGCAATTCGCTTGAAGTGCATTTTATTGATCAAGATGTTTCGCTTATTCCTGGCGAAAAACTCTATACTTCTGGTATAGATAGCTCGTTTCCAAAGGGTATTCCAGTAGCAGAAGTAGTTGATGAAAAACCACTTACAGCGGCTTCCTTGCATATTTATTTTGCAAAAGCTTTGGCTAATCTTTCAACATTAGAAGATTTAATTTTACTACAGCCTCCTTTAGATTCAAGTTTGCGTTTAAAGCAGATTAAGAATGAAATAGAAAAAAAAGAAAATAATAAGAAAATCTTAGAAGAAAATAAAGACGAAAGCAGTGCATTAAAACGAAAGCAAAGCATAAGTATGCTTAATTCATCACAAGAGAGAGCAAGGAAAGTTTAATATGAAATTAATAAACTTTATCTGGTGGTTATGCTTTGTGTTAGGCGCTTTGATAGGACAAAAACTTTTTAGCGGTTTTGACTTTTTGATAGTTGGCTTTATCTTATTATTACAAGAAGAAGATTTAAAACAATTAGCAATGGTTGCACCTGTCTTACTTTTAATCCAAGAAAGCATTTCAACCTTTGCTTTTGGTTCAGTTTTACTTTGGTATGTGATAGCAGTTGTGCTTACATTTGTAGCAAGATGGCTTTTTCAAACACGAACATTTTTCTTTATTCTTTCGTTTTCAACCCTGCTTTCTTTTTCACAAATTGGCATTTATTTTATTATGAAAAACTTGCAAGGTATAGATGTTCATCTTTCCGAACACTTTATAGAATTTAGAATCATACAATCACTTATCATTGCTGTTACATGGAAACTTGCTAGTTCAACAAGGCCTAAACCTGTTGAACCTGTGTTAAATAATGCGTAACTCCAAGGTTTGTCATGAAAATTGAAACCCCATATACATATCAACCACCGAGATTAGGCTTGTTTTTATTACAAGTATTAATTCTCTTACTTTTTCTTGTGCTTTGTTCACGTTTTTGGTATTTGCAAATATTACAAGGACAAAAATATAGCGAACTTGCAGAAGCAAATCAAATGCATACAGAAGAAATTAGAGCTGCTCGTGGTATTATTTTTGATAGAAATTTCAATAAATTAGCAAGGAATGATATCACTTTTTCTATTTCTGTAAATAGAGAATACGCTCCAGATGTTGATTACACACTTCACTCTATTGCAAGTATCTTAGGTTTAGAAGTAAAAGTTCTTGCAGACAATTTCAACAAAGCAAAAAGAAAATTAAGTTATTACGCTCCTGTGCCTGTTTACGATGGGCTTACTTATGATCAAGTTGCTAAAATAGAAAATAAAATCATGTTTATGCCAGGTGTAAGTACGCATACAAACTTACGCCGAGAATATCCTTATGGAGCGTCATTTGCACATATTTTAGGCTATGTTGCTGAGGCTACTCAAGAAGATATGACAGAAGATAAAGATCTTTCACTTGGGGATATTGTTGGCAGGCAGGGTTTAGAAATAGAATTTGAACAAACTTTACGCGGTGCAAAGGGCTTATACAGAGATCAGCGAGATGTTTTTGGTAAAATTCTTAGAAGAAATATGGAAATAGAACCAATAGCAGGCACTAATGTTGTACTTTCACTCAATGTTGAATTACAAAATAAAATCATTGAAATAATGGGTGATTATGCTGGTTCTGTTGTTGTTATGGATCCGCACACAGGGCATATTGAAGCATTAGTTACTTTGCCAAGTTATGATAATAATCTTTTTGTGCGTGGTTTGAGCCATGAAAAATGGAATGAAATCAGTACAGATTTACGCCATCCTTTACAAAATAGAACAATACAAAGTATGTATCCTCCAGCTTCTGTATGGAAACTTTTAATGAGTGCTCTTATTCTAGAAGAAGGCTTTAGCGAGCATGAAAAAGTGTATTGTAGTGGTTCAACTAAAATTGGTAATAGAGAAGTGCAATGTTGGAAAAGAGGCGGACATGGTTATGTTGACATGGAAGATGCTATCAAACATTCTTGTGATATTTATTTTTATGATATGAGCTTGAAACTTGGTATTGATAAAATTTCAGAATTTGCTTTTGCATCTGGTTTTGGTAAGCCAACTGGTATTGAGATTCCAAATGAAAAAGGCGGTTTAGTTCCAACAAAAGAGTGGAAATTAAGACGCTATAATGAAAAATGGCAAGACGGTGAAACAGTAAACGTGTCAATAGGACAAGGGCAAACACTTGTAACACCTTTACAAATTGCTTCTTATATTTCATCAATTTTAAATGGCGGTAAAATATTAAAGCCGCAAATTCTTATGTCTGAAAAAGCTGAGGTTTCGCTTGAAACACCAACACAAAAAAGACATAGAGATCTTATAAAAAAATACATGATTACCACTGCTGACACAGGAACAGCAAAAGTATTAAAGTCAATAAATCCAGGTATTATTATTGGTGGTAAAACGGGAACAGCACAAGTAGTTAAATTGCGTATGATAGGCGATAGACGTCTTAAAAACGAAGAAATGGAATATTTTGAACGTGATCACGCTTGGATTGCTGCTTTTACAGAACACGAAGGTAAAGATTATGTTATTGTTACAATGCTCGAACATGCTGGCGGTGGCTCTAGTGCTGCTGGTCCTGTTGTTCGAGATGTAATAAATTTTCTTTACAAAGACGAAATAGAAAAAATTATTGCAGAAAAGAAAAAATAAAACTGTATAATTATTCTATTTAAGCGAGGCGGATATATGCTTCATATAGTAAAAAATTTTACTCACGCACTTTTACTTGCAATTTTAATTTGTAGCCAAGTTTTTGTATATCAACTTTCTCATGCCTCTTCGATCTTTGAAGCAATGAGCGTTGCAGAAGAAAGAAAATTAGGCGAGCAAGTTGATTTAATGATGAAGACAAAGGCTCCACTTATTTTTGACCCTTATGCTTTAGGCTACCTTCAAAGAATGGTAGATAGGATTTCAAAAAATATTGTAGCACAGCCTTTTGAACTCGAAGTAAATTTATTGCGCGATACAAGATTAAATGCTTTTGCAACAGCAGGCGGCTTTTTGTATGTGCACACAGGTTTGTTGCTAGCAATGGAAAATGAATCAGAGCTAGCTGGTGTTGTTGGGCACGAAATTGCACATATCACACAAAGGCATATAGCAAAAAGGCAACAAACTTCAACACTTGCAATGTTAACTTCCTTAGTTGCAGCTGCAGCAATGGCAGTAGCTGCATCTCAAGGTTCTGGCTCTGATGTAGCCGCTGGTGCGATAACTGGTGGTATTGCCGCAGGCCAGTCTATGATGCTAAACTATAGTAGGCAAGATGAAAATGAAGCAGATACAGTTGGTTATGAATATTTAGTAAAAGCTGGATACGATCCAAATGGCTTTGTTTCTGCTTTTAGAAAATTACAAGCACAGTCTTATGGTGCAAAGGGCATACCTACATATCTTTCAAGTCACCCAGATTTGTTAGACAGAATAGTTATAATTGAAGGGCGAATTCGTGCAGAAGGTTCAAAATTAAAGATAGCAAAACAAGACAATACAGAATTTCTTGCTGTGCAAACCTTTTTACGTTCGCAAATCGATTCAATTGCAAATGCAAAACATCATCTAGCAAAAATGAATCAAGAATTACCAATAACGCAATTAGGCCTAGCTATAGTTGCAGCAAGGCAACAAGACAAAACAAATGCTGAAAAACATTATAAAAAGGCCTTAGCTAAAGAAGCAAATAATCCATTAATCTTGCGTGAATATGGCTTTTTTCATTATGAATTAGGCGATATATATACAGCATTAACCAGTTTGCAAAAATCAGCTAAAATAGATTCGCGTGACTTAATGACTAAGTTTTATTTAGCACGTGTACTTGATGCTTCAAATCAAAGTAAGGAAGCACAAAGAAATTTCAAAAAAATTCTTGAAGAATATCCATATGATGCTGAAGTACATAAATATTTAGGTTATTCTTATGGTAAAAGTGGTGATAAATTTCAGGGCTATCTTCACCTCGCCTACTCTTCACTTTTCTACTATAATAATAGAGATGCAGATAAAAAGTTTAAACAAGCTGAAAAAATCGCAAAAAGTGACGCTGAAAAAAAAGCTTTAGAAAAATACACAAAAACAAAAAACTATTTTAAAGAAATGTCTGAAAAATAGAAACATGAGATAATCGTTTGCTTTTTTGAGAGGGGGAAACCATGCTTTTGTGAACAAAAGACAAGGGTTTCCCCCTCGCCCTCTATAAGAGGGCACTCCCTCTTCCTTCCAAAAAACTTTTTTATTTCACCGTTTTATACTAACTTTAAGCTAAATGCCGTTTAGCAATGTAGAAGTGGATAAAAAATAAATTGAAATGAGGCGAGTAAAAAAAGCAAGATAGAATCGTTTGCCTGTCAAAGTCACTATTATTCGTTCATTATACTTATTAAAGTATTATCTTATAAAGTTAAGTATATCAGTAGGTAGCATTGCTCTTTGCCCTAGTTGTTCTGCACATCTATCGCCAGCTAAACCATGATTATATACAGCAGAACAAAGAGCTTTTTTGATATAGCTTGGCGAAAAATCAGAAGCTTTACATTGCGATAAAGCAGCTCCAAGCATTCCAGCTAAAATATCACCACTACCACCCTTTGCCAAGCCTGCATTAGCAGTTGAATTAATATAGATTTCTTCATCTGGTGTAGCTATAATAGTGCGGGCTCCTTTTAAAATAAGATAGCATTGATGTTTTTTTGCAAAAGTTCTTGCTATTTCTAATCTATTTTCTTTGACATAGTTTATATCTTTATTGATTAATCTTGCCATTTCAGCTTCATGCGGAGTGAGAATGAGTAAAGCCTTTGATTGAGCCAATATATTAATATCTTTAGAAATTGTAGTAATAGCATCTGCGTCTAAAACAAGTGGGATTGTAGAGTTTTTTATTAAAAAATGTGTTATTTCTTGTGCTTCTGGATTTGTTCCAAATCCGCAACCATGAACGAGAGCAGAATATTTAGAAAAATCAGAAAAAACTGTCTTAAAAGTATGTTCGCATTTTATATCATAAGGAAGAAAAACAGGCTCATTTAATTTTAACTGCATAAGTGGCATAAGCTCTTGCTGGCATGAAAAATAAAGAAGTCCTATTCCAAAACGTAAAGCACCCATAGCCGCAAAATAACCAGCACCAAGCATACTTTCAGATCCGCAAGCTAAAAGTAATTTACCATAATTGCCTTTATGTGTATTTACTTCACGCACACTCTCTAAGCAATCAGCTATAATATAAAAGCCATTTGTTTTATTATTTTTAATTTCTTTGCTAAAGCCTATGCTCACAACTTTCACTCTGCCAGCGTATTCAGCAGCAGGATAGGCAAGTAGGGCATATTTATAATATTCAAAAGTGATAGTTAAATCAGCCTTAAAAGCATATTTGCAATATGTTGCATTGTCTGCATGCAGGCCAGAAGGAATGTCGATGGCTACTTTTTTTGTCTTTATTTCTGAAATAATTTTGAAAATATCTTCAACTTCAGCATTAAAAGAATCTCTAAATTGCGTACCGTAAACAGCATCTATGAGCATATCACATTTACTTGAAACAAGAGAAAATTCTTCAAGAGAGGAAATAAATAGGATGTTTTGATTCTGTTTACAAATTGAGAAATAATGTTCACAATCTGGACTTTTTTGCTTTTTATCTTCAAGTGAATAGATAAAAACTTCTAAACCCATTTTTTCTAAATAAAGTGCAAGGCAATAGCCATCTCCTCCATTATTTCCCTTGCCACATATAATAAGCACTTGTGATACATTAATAAATAAAGAATCTTGCACAAGAGAGCTATAAAAAGCAAAAGCTGCATTTTGCATGAGCTCAATCGAGGAAATGTTTTGTGATTTCATGCATTCCCTATCCATTTCTTGCATCTGTTTTGCACTAGCTATAGCTGAAAAATTACTCATAATAATCCTATTAGAAGCTTTTAATAATTGTTGAAAGATAGCAAATTTATTAAATAAATTCTAGCAAATAGAGTTAAAAAAGTACAGAAATATCATTATCATAAGAAAAGCTTTAAAAAAATAATCCAGTCAATGTCTAACTATTCAATTTAATTGACTTAAAATATTTAAATTAAACTTGCAAAAAGAAAATAAATGCTGTACATAAGTAGAACTAAATCGCACATCTGAGCAATATTATGGGTGCATATAGAGTTTTATATAAACTTAATTGTAAAACTTTTTTTGAAACTTCGCTCAGGTGGACGCAAAACCCAAGGAGACTTATATGGCTTATGTAAGTATGAAACAAATGTTGGAAACTGGTGTACACTTTGGTCACCAAACAAGTCGTTGGAACCCTAAAATGCGTACTTACATTTTTGGCGCAAGAAATGGTATTCATATCATCGACTTACAACAAACAGTAAAATTATTCCGCGTAGCTCACGACAAAATCGTTGACACAGTAGCTAAAGGCGGCAAAGTTTTATTTGTTGGCACAAAACGTCAAGCTCAAGAAGCTATCTCATCAGAAGCAACAAGAGCTGGTCAACTTTATGTAACAAACCGTTGGATGGGTGGTACACTTACTAACTTCGCAACAATGCAAAAAAGCATTGATCGTTTGAAAAAATTAGAAGCTATGTTTGCTGATGGCAGCGTAAACCGTTACCAAAAGAAAGAAATTTTAGAGCTTCAAAGAGAAATGGATAAGTTAGAATTAGCTCTTGGTGGTATCAAGAACATGAATGGCTTACCACAATTAGCTTTCATCATTGATCCACATCGTGAAGATATCGCTGTAAAAGAATGCCGCAAACTTGGTATTCCAATTGTTGCTATTACTGATACTAACTGCGATCCTGATCTTATCGACTATGTTATCCCTGGTAACGACGATGCTATCCGTGCTATCAAATTATTTGTTAACGCAATGGCAGAAGCTTGTGTTGAAGGTGCTGCAATCACTAAAGACGGCAAAGTAGACGCAGAAAAAGCTTTAGAAAAAGAAATCAATGAGTTAGAAACAGAAGCTTTAGTAGCTGAATAGTTTAATTTTTTATAAATTCAATCTTTTGCGATTTTTCCTAAAATAAATTTCCACAAGATCTATGAATTTATAAGCTTTTTCATATTGATGACTTTATATCTCTGCTGAATTATTTTGGCAGAGATTATTTAAAAACTTTACTCAAATATTTTATTGTGCAAACAATAAGAGGAGAAAACAAATGGCAATTTCAGCTTCAATGGTAAAAGAATTACGTGAAAAAACAGCTGCTGGTATGATGGATTGTAAAAAAGCTTTAGAAGAATGCGATGCAGATCTCGAAAAAGCGATTGACTGGCTTC
>CAYJHN010000008.1:0-5096 GCA_964369985.1 uncultured Desulfovibrionaceae bacterium
CTGATCTTGCAGTAAGAGATAAAGCCGCTTTCGCTCAAATTGTTGAAGCTGTAAAAGCAAAGGCTTAATTGTGCATCTAAAAAGTGGTAAAATCTTTATTTTACCACTTTTTTTAACTTCTTAATAACTTCATAAAGGGCCAGTATGAGTCTTCATGAAACATTAGATAGCCTGACTAAAGCTCTAGAAGCAAAACTTGGTCAGGCTTTGTCTTTGGATAGTCTTGAAAAGCTGAGAGTAGAATATTTAGGACGTAAGGGTGAAATTGCTGCTCTTATGTCACGTTTAGCTGAGCTTTCAAAAGAAGAAAGGCCTGCTTTTGGACAAGCTGTTAACGTGGTAAAAGAAAAAATCACAATAGCTTTAGAAGAAAAAAAAGCAGAGCTTATCAAAAAACAAGAAGAAGAATTTGTTAATTCTTTTGATCATACAATGCAAGCAAGAAAGCCTTGGCAAGGCTCTATTCATCCTATTAATTTAGTAATGGAAGATATTTGTCGTATATTGCAAGAGTTTGGCTTTGATGTGGTTGTTGGGCCAGAAGTTGAAACAGATTACTACAATTTTGAAACATTAAATTTCCCGCATGATCACCCTGCACGTGATATGCAAGATACTCTTTTTATTGCAGATAAAATCTTGCTCAGAACACACACTTCGCCTATGCAAGTGCGTGCTATGAAGGAGCGTAAACCGCCTTTAGCTGTTATTGCTCCAGGTAAGGTATATAGAAGAGATTCAGATCTTACCCATACACCAATGTTTCATCAAGTAGAAGGCTTGCTTGTTGGCGAAAAAATTTCCTTAGCAAATCTTCGTGGAATTTTATCAGCTCTATGTAAAGGTCTTTTTGGCGAAGAAACAAAGACAAGATTTCGTCCTTCATTCTTCCCATTCACTGAGCCTAGCATGGAAGTTGATGTAAGCTGTATGCGTTGTAAGGGCACTGGCGAAGTAAATAACGAACCTTGCAGAATTTGTAAAACAACAGGCTGGCTTGAAATTTTAGGTTCAGGTATGGTTGACCCTGCTGTTTTTGAAGCAGTTGGCTATGATCCTAAGGAAGTAACAGGCTTTGCTTTTGGTTTAGGTGTTGAGCGTATTGCTATGCTCAAATATGCTATCAACGACTTAAGAATGAACTTTGAGAATGATGTAAGATTTTTACAACAATTCTCACAAGGCGATTCTTGGCGACGTTCCTAGTGTAAATTATTCTTTATTTATATAATAAAAAAATATTTTAAACTGTTTTATTGCTTGTAATGGAGACTGCTTGTGTTGAGCAGACTCTGGGGAAAAGTATAGTAATAATAAACAATATTAAAGGAACTTATTATGAAAATTATTGTAATCAACGCTGGCTCATCATCTTTCAAGTACCAATTAATCGACATGGAAACAAAACAACCTCTCTGCTCAGGTTTAGTTGAAAGAATTGGCGAAGAAATGGGAAATTTAGTTTACAAACGCTTCCCAGATACTGATAAAGAAGAAAAAATCAAAGTATCTCACCCTTTTCCTACACATAGAGAAGGTATGCTTGAAGTTATGGCTATGATTACTTCTGAAGATAAAGGCGTTATCAAAGACGCGTCTGAAATTTCAGTAGCTGGCCATAGAGTATTGCTTGGTGGCAACTTAAAAGAATGTTTAGTAACAAAAGAAGTAAAAGAAGTTATCAAAGAATATAGTCCACTTGGACCATTACATATTCCTGCAAACTTAGCTGGTATTGAAGTTATGGAAGAATTATTCCCATCACTTCCAAACGTGGCTGTTTTTGATACTGCATTCCACTCAAGCATTGAAGAACATGTTTACACATATCCATTACCAAAAGAAATCACAAAGAAATACAATATACGTCGTTATGGCTTCCACGGCACATCACATAAATATGTTTCTCGTGAAGCAGCTTTATTCTTAGGTAAAAAAGTAGAAGACTGTAAATTAATTGTTTGCCACTTAGGCAATGGCTGCTCAATGTCAGCTGTGAAAAATGGTAAATGCGTAAACACTACAATGGGTCTTACTCCATTAGAAGGCCTTATGATGGGCACACGTTGCGGCGATATTGACCCAGCTATTGTTCCATTTATTATGAAAAACGAAGGTTTATCTGCTGATGAAATGGATAACCTTATGAACAAGCAATCAGGTCTTAAAGGCGTTTGTGGCCTAAATGACATGCGTGACTTGCACGACGCTATTGCAGAAGGCAATGCAGAAGCTAAGCTTGCATTAAAGATGTTTGTTCAAAGAATCCGTAAATATGTTGGTGCCTTTATGCTAGAATTAGACGGTATTGACGCTTTAGTCTTTACTGGTGGTATTGGCGAAAATGACGAATTTGTTCGTGAAGGCGTGACTGATAATCTTTCTTTTGTTGGTATTGAATTAAACAAAGAAGAAAACCTTATCAGACGTGGCGAACCTCGTGTTATTTCTTTACCAAGTTCTAAAATTCCAGTTGTTATCTACCCAACTAACGAAGAACTAGAAATCGCATTGACTTCACAAAAAATTATTAATGGCTAATTAAGGAATGTTTTGAAATTAATTGTGCTTTGAGTTTATAAAGGCTTAAGGCCAATTAATTTCAGAATTTCCTCGTATTATCTTATTTATATCTAAGGATTAAGTATGCTCCTTTCACTTGCTTGGTTAAAAGAATTTGTTCCTTATGAGGGCACAGCACAAGAATTAGGCGATAAACTCACTATGCTTGGTTTAGAGCTTGAAAATGTGCTTGAACCTTATATAGAAATCGCACCTATTGTTATTGGTTATGTTAAAGAATGTTCAAAGCACCCAGAAGCTGACAAGCTTTCTGTTTGTCTTGTAGACGTAGGCGAAGAAGCTGACGTGCAAATTGTTTGCGGTGCACCAAATGTTGGACAAGGACAATATGTTCCAGTTGCAAAAGTAGGCACTTCCATGCCAGACGGCATGAAAATCAAGAAAGCAAAGCTAAGAAATGTTGAATCGTCTGGCATGATTTGTTCAGAAAGAGAGTTAAAACTTTCTGAAGAACACAATGGCATCATGGTTTTGAATGATGTTCTTTCTGCTGATAAATTAGTTTGCGGTGCTTCATTGGTTGATGCATTAAACCTTGATAGGGAAGTTCTTGAAATAGGTATTACTCCTAATCGTATGGATTGTTTGTCTGTTTTAGGCTTTGCAAGAGAAGTAGCACATGCTTTTAATTTAGAAATAACTTTACCAAAATGTGAATTGAAAGTTGACGATAGCAAGAATGAAATAGGCATGACTCTTGATGTAGATAAAGATCTTTCTTACTACTATACAGGCAGATTGCTTGAAAATCCAAAAGTAGGTGCTTCGCCAGCTTGGCTTAAATACCGCTTAAATGCTATTGGTATACGCTCTATTTCAAATGTTGTTGACGTAACAAACTATGTTCTTATGGAATTAGGCTTACCACAGCATGCTTTTGATAGAGATTGCATCGAAGGCGATGTTGTACGTGTTGTTTCTGCAAAGGATGGCGACAAATACACAACTCTTGATAGCCAAGAACGTTCTCTAAAAGAAAAAGACATCATGATTGCCGACAAGAATAAGTATATTGGACTTGGCGGTGTTATGGGTGGTTTAAATTCTGAAATCACAGAAACAACTACAAGAGTTTTCTTAGAGGCAGCTGTTTTCAATCCATCAAATATCAGAAAAACTGCCAGAAGACTTGGTATTTCATCTGACGCATCTTACCGTTTTGAACGTGGCGTAGATCCACAAATAGTTGACTTTGCTCGTGATCGTTGTGCTTATCTATTACAAGAAGTGACAGGGGCTACAGTTAAAAATGGTGTGCTTGCATCTGAAAAAGCATTTGCTATACCACAAGAAATCGAATTTTCTTACCAACGTTGTTTAGACTTACTTGGCTTTCAAATTTCAGAAGAATTCTGTGCTTCAACTCTCAAAGATTTAGGCTGTAGAGTTGTAAAAAGAGAAGATACTTATTGTATTACAGCGCCATCTTGGAGATTAGATATTTCAAGAGAAGCTGATTTGATTGAAGAAATTGTAAGAGTTTATGGTGTTGACGAAGTACCAGAGATCTTACCAGCTATTGCTCGCGATCTTTCTATGTGTGGCACAGCTGAAACACGTCACCCATTTATAGTGCGTGCTCGCCACTTTATGGCAGGTATGGGGCTAAATGAATGTGTGTGCTACAGCTTTGTTGGTCACGAAGATTTAGACAGATTAAATATTGCAAAAGAACCACGTGTAAGCATTGCAAATCCGCTTACAGCTGAGCAAAATGTGCTTCGTACGGACTTAGTACCAGGCCTATTAAATGCTCTTAAAGTGAATATGGGGCAAGGCAATACCTCATTAAAACTTTTTGAATTAGCTCAATCATTTGTGCAAGATCCAAAGTCTGAAACAAGTGTACACGAAACAAGAAGAATGGGAATACTCCTCACAGGTCAACGTTATTCACATTTCCCACACCCAAATTACACAGGCGATTCTTATGAATATGTAGACTTAAAAGGTTTTGTTGAAACTTTCTTTGAAAACTTTTTAAATCTTCCTATGCCAAAAATGCAAAAAAAAGCAAATCATCCTTACTTGAGTCCAGCTGTTGAGCTTGTGCTTGATGGGGCAAAACTTGCTGATGCGGACAATGTTGTTGCTGTAATGGGTAGAATTAAGCCTGAAATTGCGGATTATTATAATGCTCGTGAACATGTATGGTATGCAGAAATAAATCTTTGTGCATTACGTGGTCTTTCTGCTCAAAATACAATACAATTTAGCGACTTACCTATTTACCCACCAGTGCGTAGAGATATTACATTAATAGCAAAGCATAGCCTTGCTGTGCAGGATATTGTTGATACTATTTACGCAACAAAAACAAACTTGCTTGAAAAAGTAGAATTGCATGATCTTTATCAACCAAAGGATAAAGAAGACGAGCATAACCTTACTTTCCGCCTTACTTTCCGTTCTAAAGAAAAAACTTTAGAAGACAAAGAAGTAGATAAAACAAAGGATAAGCTTGTTAAAGCACTATTAGAAAAGCTTGAAGTCCAGATGTAATGTGAACAAGC
>CAYJHN010000008.1:5196-20778 GCA_964369985.1 uncultured Desulfovibrionaceae bacterium
TCCTACTCGTGATGATAGCCTGTTTTCTTCAAAATAGCACAAGTTCGGAACACTTGTTCACTAAGCAGAACAAGTGCTAGTTCGTGGGGCAGTGTTTGCTTGCCAAAGGCTAAAAGCATGTCTGCTCTTTGTAAAATTTCTTGTGAAAGTCCGTAAGCACCGCCAATAACAAAGCAGATGTTTTTATCTAAAGCTTTTTTGTCGCAGAGTTGTGCTAATTCAATTGAAGGCAAAGTTTTTCCATGCTCGTCCAAACAGATAAGAAAGTCATTTGCTTGTATATGCTTTAAAATGAGCTGACATTCTTTTTCTTGTCTTGCTTCTTTTGAGAGAGAAGCATCTGCATCTTTCACAGAAATTTCATTAAGCGTACAAAAGTTTTTCACTCTTGCTGAATAATGATTGTAGGCATCTTTCCAGAATGGAGTTTTTATCTTGCCTACATGTATGATTTTAATGGACTTTATATTCATACTATTTTTGTGTCTGCCTGTATTTTCTCACATTATTATTATGCTCTTTAAGATTGCGTGAAAAATAATGTGAGCCATCAGTGCCTTTTGCTACAAAATAATAGAATTTATGACTTTCTGGATTTATAGCCGCCTTGATTGATGCTAGAGAAGGCGAACAAATTGGCCCAGGAGGAAGTCCAGCTTTTTTATAAGTGTTATATGGATTTTTTTCATTATCTAAATGACGATTAAGTAATGGCGGTTTAAAGTTTTCGCCTTCACCATAGGCAACAGTTGGGTCGGCTTGTAAACGCATATTAGCCTTGATTCTATTGGTATACACACCTGCAACTCTTGCTCTTTCGTCACTTTTTCCTGTTTCTTTTTCAACAATAGAAGCAAGAGCAAGATATTTTGTAAGATTTTCCTTACTTGGTCTTTTTGTATTTTCTAATTTTTGCCAAGTGTCTTCAGTTTTACGCCAGAAAGTGTCAATTAATCTGCCTACAACGGCTTGAGCAGCATTTATGTCTAGATTTTTTGGTTTTGGCAAAAAGTAGGTATCTGGATAGAGAAAACCCTCAGCATTGCTGTAAGGTATGCCCCAATGTGCAAGAAATTGCTTGTCGTGAATGATTTTTTTGAAATCTTCAAACTTTGCATAGCCTTCTTGTTCGAGGAGTTTGCCAACTTCCCACCACGTTAAACCTTCTCTTATGGTGAGCTTATAAAAAATAGCTTCACCAAGCATGAGATGATCGAGAACTTGTTGTGGTTTCCAAGCTGTATTAAATTCAAATTTGCCTGCTTGAATATTTGTATCAGCTTCTAAATAAATAGCTAAAAATCTAAAAGGGAGCACTTCAGTGATGACATTATTGTCTTTAAGAAGCTGTGCTACTTGGGTTAAACCCATTCCTGGTTCGATTTCAACAATGACATTATGTGCATTTGCTTCTGTATCAGGGCTTGCACGTAAAAATTTGTGTGCTTTATAATAAACAAATCCGCCAGCTGCAACCGTGCCTATCCATAAAAAAAGTAAGGTGTAAAGAATAATTTTTTTCATAGTCTACTGTAAAAGTTCTGCTTTATTGTTATAGTTTAAAAAAGAAGAAAGAATTTGCATAGCTGCTGCTTGATCAAGTATTTTCTTTCTTTGATCGTATTTGACATGTGTGATATACTCTTCTGCTTCAAAAGAAGAAAGAGCTTCGTTTATATGATAAATAGGCAAATCAGTTCGCCTTTTCATTGAATTTGTAAAATTTCGTACTTGGGCAGAAGTGTCTGTTTCTTGCCCGTCTAAACCAAGTGGTAAACCTATAACAATGGCTTCGACTTGTTCTTTTTTAAGCAATTCTAAAATAAAGTCAAACATAGCCTGTCTTGTTGTTCTTTCGTAAGTGCAAAGGGGAAAAACATGTACTTCGTTTGGCGAACATGTTGCAAAGCCCATTCGCTTTAAGCCAAAATCTATTGCTAAAAATTTCATATTATTGTGCCTACACTCTAAAAAACATAATGCTTGATTATTAAAAAGCAAGCAAGGGCAAAAAATCCAGCTACAACATCGTCAAGCATAATTCCAAAACCACCAGAAAATGACTTTTCAAGCTGTTTTATAGGAAATATTTTTGTGATGTCAAAAAATCTGAAAAGTGCAAATGCTAAAAATAATTGTAAAAGAGTGTTAGTGTCTTTTAAATCATTGAAATTTAATGCTTGTAAAGGAAGGAGCACTATCCAAAGTCCTACTAATTCGTCAATCACTATAGAAGAAGGATCTTTTGCATTTAAAAGTTTTTCTGCATGAGTGCAAGCAAAAATACCAAAGAAAAAGAGGGCAATAAGTGAAATAATTCGAGCAAAGAATGGCAAAGGCAGAAAACAGAAATAAGCTATAATAAGCGAAAATAAAGAACCCCAAGTGCCTGGTGCAAAAGGAATTAAACCAGAAGGTTCTAGGCGTGCTATGGCTAGAATTAGGCGTGAAGTGATATTCATTATGCTTTCCTCTTGTTTGCTTAATCTTTGTTATTTAGTTTTATAAAAATTACTTATATTCTAGCGAAAAAAATTTATGATTTTATTTGCACTTTCGCGAGCTGTAGAGTTTTTATCAATAATTACAGTATGGTCAGCGTATTTTGTATAAAGGTTCATTCTTTCTTGATACAAGTCTTCTATAGTTTGATTAGGAGCAATAGCGAGCCCTCTGTCTGGGTTGAGAGCAATTCTTTCAAGAATAAGATCAAGCTCAGCTGACAAAAGTATAACAGGCCCCAAGGTTTTAAGGTGTTGCATTGCTTTTTCTCTATAAACTACTGAACCTCCAGTAGCAATAACAGCTCTATTTACACGAATTTTTTGTACAACTTCAGCTTCTAAGTCAAGAAATTCGTCCTTTGTCAATTTGTCGGCAATAGCTTGTAAGTGCACACCATAAAGAGCTTCAATAAGATAGTCGCTGTCTAAGGGAGCAAAGGCTATAAGCTTTGAGAGCGTTGTACCAACAGTGCTTTTGCCAACTCCTGGCATGCCAATAAGTGTTATGCAAGCACCTTTAGGCAATTTTGTTAAAAAAGGATCATTCGACATAATTTTCTCATTTATTTTATTCTTATTCAGTCAAAATCTGCAAGCAGGGCTTTGAAATCAATTTTTTCAGGATATGGATTTGGTATAGTTTCACGCATGCGTATGATAGCACGCACTAACTGCTCTGAAGAAATACCGAGCCTTATTGAAGTGTGAGCTTCCATAAATGCAGCTAAAATATCACATGACTTCAACAGTTCACCGTCTTTTGGATTGTATTCAGCAGAATTGTGTTCTGCTAATTTACTGAATTCACAGTTGATTATCTTGCCTTTTGAGATGTAACAATTTTTAAACTCACCGCCAACTTTTAAACCTAGTAAATAGGAAAGTTCGTCTACAATTTTCTTGTATCCTGCATTTCTTAATGGTTTTAAAATACGTTCTTCTAGCTCGTGGTTTTCATAATGATGAATAAATGCAGGTAATCCATCTGATGAGTTTTTGACAGGGCTTATGATATCTCTTGTAAGTAATTCTGGTAAATCGTGGAAAAGACCGCAGAAAAAGTTGTTTGTAGTTCTTTTTTTACAAGCATCTGTATTATAACTTACAAAAAAAGCAAGGGCAGCCACAAAAAACATGTGTCCTAAAACTGAAGTTGTAGGCATTCTTTGTTCTTGTGACCAACGAATCTGAAAACGTAATTGCCCGCAAAAATGAGCAAAAGCACCTAATGCGTCGTCTTTATCTAAAATACTTTTAAGGCCTTTCATGCCTTTTTTATTAGAAAGTTTTTCAAGTTTTACTATAAAATCTTTGCCAATATTAGGAATTTCAGTGTCAAAAGTGTTGTAACTCGCTATAAGATTAAATTCCCAATGCGAGGCAAAAAGGTGTGAAGCGTCTAAAATATCTTTTGTGAGCGGATGAACAAATTTTCTTTCACCTCTATGGTATTCTTTAAAATGTTCGAAAAATTGCTTGCTAAAAGGTGCAAGTATTGGATTTAAAATATTTTCTACATAGGTAGTAAGTTCGTTATAATGTTCTTTATTTTTCTTTATTTTATAAAAGAGAGGTGGTTTTAAGTCAGTTATTACAAGTCTATAGAAATAATCAAAGAGCGAAGCTTCAACAATATCATAGCAAAGAGCGTCCCTTTGTTCGTCACTTTCGCATTTCACAGTGTGTATAAGCAAAAAAGCAACAATCATTTTATGTGCTTGCTTGTCTACTTCGTAAAGTTCGGCTGGACGTAACTTATCATTCCAGCGACGCATACTAAAACCGCTAAAAAGAGAATGGAGTAAACTTTTTCTTATTGTGCTCATAATAAATATCTTTATTAAAATGTTGATATAAAGGAAAAATTTAGCATGTTTTTTGATATCTCGCAAGTTTTTCACTAGGCTAGAGAATTTGACCTTTAATACGAAATAGTATAGGTATAGACTTATTTTACAGAATTTTCAATCACAGAGGTTGTTATGGCAGATATAGAAAAGAAAGAAAATCAAGCACCATTAGATTTTTTACGTCAAAGAGTTACGCAAGACGTGGCAGAGGGAAAGTTTGATTCTCGCGTGCATACACGTTTTCCGCCTGAGCCTAATGGCTATTTGCACATAGGGCATGCAAAAAGTATTTGCGTAAACTTTGGTATTGCAAATGATTTTCAAGGTAAGTGTAACTTGCGTTTTGACGACACAAATCCTGTGAAAGAAGATGTTGAATATGTGGATTCAATTCAAGAAGATGTGAAATGGTTAGGTTTTGAATGGAATGACAAACCTTGCTATGCTTCTGATTATTTTGAACAATTATTTCAATATGCTGTGCAATTAATTCAAATGGATAAAGCCTATGTTGACGAACTTTCGCCTGAAGAAATTCGCCAAATGCGTGGCACATTAAAAGAACCAGGACAAGAAAGTCCATTTAGAAATAGACCTATAGAAGAGTCTTTAGACTTGTTTAATCGCATGCGTGCAGGCGAATTTGAAGACGGAAAATATGTTTTGCGTGCAAAAATTGATATGTCATCACCAAATGTTATTATGCGTGATCCTACAATCTACCGCATTCGTCATGCACATCATCACAAAACAGGCGATGCATGGTGCATTTATCCCATGTATGATTTTACACATTGCCTTTCAGATTCAATTGAAGGCATAACACATTCAATTTGTACTTTAGAATTTGAAAATAATAGAGAAGTGTATGATTGGATTTTAGCAACATTAGGCGTATATCAACCACAGCAAATCGAATTTGCTCGCTTGCAACTTTCATATACAGTGCTTTCAAAGCGTAAGCTTATTCAACTTGTGCAAGAAGGGCATGTACAAGGCTGGGACGATCCGCGTATGCCAACAATCAGCGGCTTGCGTAGAAGAGGCTTTACACCTGAATCTATTCGTGAATTTTGTTCACGTATTGGTATAGCTCGTGCGGCCGATTCTGTTGTTGATTATGGTATGCTAGAATTTTGTGTACGTAATCATTTAAATGAAATAACTCCACGACTTATGGCTGTGCTCGACCCTATCAAGCTCACAATTACAAACTATCCAGAAAACGAAGTAGAATATTTTGACGCTCCGCTTCACCCAGAAGATGCGTCGCATGGCACTAGAAAGATTCCATTTTCAAGAAATCTTTATATCGAAAAAGACGACTTTATGCTTGATGCACCAAAGAAATATTTTAGATTAACAATAGGCCAAGAAGTGCGTTTTCGTTATGCTTACTACTTGACTTGTACTGATGTTCTAAAAAATGAACAAGGTGAAATTGTTGAAATATTATGCACTTACGATCCTGAAACAAGGGGTGGAAAAAGTGCAGATAACAGAAAGGTGAAAGGCACAATACATTGGGTAAGTGCTGAGCAAGCAAAGCCAGTACAGGTTAATCTTTATGAACAGCTCTTTAGTGTAGAAAATCCAAATTCTACGCCTGAAGGTAAAGATTTCTTAGATTATCTCAATCCAGATTCTGTGAAAACAGTAACAGCATATGCTGAACCACATTTGCTCACCTATAAAGCTTTTGATAAAATGCAATTTGAAAGATTAGCGTATTTCTGTGTTGATAAAGAAAGCAAGGAAGATAAACCAGTGTTTAATAGAGTTGTGACTTTAAAAGACAGCTGGGCGAAAATGAATAAGTAAAATTCTTTGTGTTTTAAAAAAATGAAATACTCACTTTGTTAAAAAGAAAAAGGCTCAATATGAGCCTTTTTCAGTTTGATGACAAAGCCCACTTATAAAATTAGAACTATTTTGAGAGAAAATTTAAACAAAAACAGTTTAATGCCCTTAGAAAAGGTCAAATTATAGGTACTTGAAAGGCATGGATTCTCACGTCCTCTTTGCAGTCGTCCTCAGAATGACGCTTGGGGTAATACTAACTTGCTGTAATAACAATGAATTTGGTCTGCGCCGTGCGTCACTCTGAGGAGGGCAAAGCCTAGACTTTAAAGTCGTGAGAGTCCATGCCTTTTACTTGGTAAAATTCTAAATCAAGTAAAATTTAAAAACCAACTTTGTCAGTTGTTTCAAGGCTCAATATGAGCCTTTTTTTCGTCTTTTATTTATTTTTAAAATTTAATCTAAGCAGGAGTCACAAAAATCATCCATTTCTTCTGAATGATCATAGCCAAGCAGATGTGCAAAACCATGTATAAGTAATTGTTTTGCATAGTCTTTTCTTTCTTGTCCGTATAAAAAAGCCTCTCGTTCAAGTGTTTCAACACTCAAAGCAAGAGAGCCAATAAAATTTGTTTCAGCATTGTTGCTGTCGATTTGTTCGTCAGAATCAGCTATTTCTTTTTCTTCATCTACACTTATGTTTATTTCATGATTTTGTAAATCACGAGCTTGCATACCTTCTGGAAATGACAAAACATTTGTAGGCGAATTTGCATTTAAATAGGCTTTATTAAGTTTTCTGCTTTCTTTGTCATCGCATATAAGAATTTCAAAAGAAATATCTTCTATTTTATGCAAAAGACACACTTGTTCAAAGAAAAGCAAGCTTTCTTCTTTTGAAAGAGGCATTTCTTGCCACAATCCATTAAATTCGATCTTTATTGCCAAGAAAAATCCTGCTTAATCATTTAGTTTTTAATATTCTTTGATATACGCGTCTAAGTCGTCGGCAGAAACTGAACGGCTTACCCAAAAAGCAGAAGCCCAAATCATTAATGCAGTTACTTGTGTGTCGTCTAATTTTTTAAGTTTTGCTTCAAGCGAAGAGCGTGAGCATGAATATTTTTCGTGAAGATTGTTTAATTCACACGCATCAGCAACTCTTAAAAGTAGGTAGGAAAGACGAGTTTGTTCAGGTGCAAGGCGTAAATCCTTATGCACTGCAACAATGGTTTTTAGCTCAGCAGATGAAAAACTTTGCTTGATTGAACCAATGGCTCTAAAGAAAATATCAACTGCCCAAGGCAAAATAAATTCAGCACCAGCGCTTTTTGTGCGAAAATAATCCTTCAACCATTTTTCTTGTTCACTATTAATTCTAGCGGCTACCTGTGGCATAATGTTTCCCTTTTTTTAGGAATTTTAGTTGATTAAAGCTGTAAAATTAGGATACAATACTCATACTTTAATCAATAACAACTCCTTGTTAGCATAGGTAGAGAAAAAAGACAAGAGTTTTTCTAGACTTTTTTTAAAAATTTGATGTGGAAGATTTTTCCTCTTTATTTATTTTTATTATATTATTAAAAATTTCAATAAATTCAAGCATTTCCTTTAGTTTGCTATCTAGCTTTGAAATTTTTATATATAGTCTACTTATTTTTCACTTATTATTCTTGTATAGGGCATATCTGTCTTTTATTATTCAGATATTCTTTAAAGTCTTCTATCATTTTGCCATGATCAAAACAAAGTTGTTCAGGTAGTTCATTTAGTGGATAAAAACGCGCTTTTCTTGCATCATCACCTGCTTTTAATTGTGAACTGTCCTTTGCTTTTGCTAAAAAGCACACTGTCATTGTGTGAAAACGTGGATCTCTTTCAGGTTTTGAATAAACACCAATGATGCCAAGTAGTTTAACGTCTAAATTTGTTTCTTCTTTCATTTCTCTAATTGCTGCATTTTCTACGCTTTCACCTACGTCAATAAAGCCACCAGGAAGGGCATAACCTAATGGAATATTAGCTCTTTCAATTAATACAATGCCTTTTTCTTCATCAAAGATAATGCAATCAGCTGTAGGCGATGGATTATCATGCTTTTTCACTTGAGTTGAGCATTTAGGGCATAATAATGGTTTTTGCATAGAAAGCTCCTAAAGAAAATGAAAGTTAAAATAATCTTTAACTTCTTTTTACTAGAAAGTTAAGGCATTGTCAAAAGAAAGTATAAAAAAAGATAAAATAAAATTTAGACTTTTTATGTGGAAAAAATTGCACTTAATGGCATGAATACAGTCAAAATTAATGATTCAATAAGGCTTAATTTTCCTTAATTATTTTTTCTTTTTTGACGCTTGTGATATAAGACATTGAAAATATTGAAGATGATAGACTTGGCACAGTCATTGCTTAATGAAAATCATCGAAACAAAGTTTTTGGTAAATAATGTATAGGGTTAAAATCTCATACATTTTTTATAAACATTTTTCTGGAGGGAAAATCATGAGCAATCATTTTGATTACGAAATCAACAAAGAACTTGGTGAATGTTATTTATTCATGGGTGAACTAGAAAAGGCCGAAGGCTATTATGTAAAAGCAGCAGAATCTAAGCCAGAGTTTTCTGCGCCTTATCTAGGTTTAGCGACAATCGCTATCCAACAAAACGACTTAGACAAAGCGTTAACTTGCTATGAAAAAGCATGTGAACTTGAGTATGGCGACAAGCCTCTCACAGGTGTTGGTCTTGTTTTAATGGAACAAAACAAAAATGAACAAGCTTTTGCAAAATTTGAGGAAGCTCTTTCAATTAATCCTAACAACATGGTTTCCTTATCATGTATTGTACGTTTAGGATATTTATTAAATAAAGTTGAAGGTTTACTTCCTATTCTCGAACGTGCTGTTGAGAATGACGAAACCCAAAGTAGCCGTATTACTTTAGCTGGCTGTCTTATTTCGCTTGACAGAAACAAAGAAGCTGCTGAGCTTTTGAAGCAAGCATTAATTGCTGAGCCTTCACACGAACAAGCTCTTGAGCTCTTAGAGCACATTCAGTAGCCTCTATTAATAGAAAAACTCTATAAAGAGTATCTCTATAGTTTTGTTAGCATTATTGCTGGCAAAGTTACCCTCCAAAGTATTCCGACTCTGCAGCTGGCATTCGGTGTCGGAATACTTATGAGAAAAAACTATAACTTAGAGAAATACTTGTGTATTAAATTTTTTGTATAAAGTGTCATGAAATGCCATACTCTTTCTTCACATATTTGCGAAGATATTCTATAGACGTGCCAAATATTGTAACACACAACTTTTATTTACTTTTTAGAAATTTAATTCTTATTTCAAAAAGAGCTCTTTTTGCATGCTCAAAATCTTCAAAAAAAGCAAATAGCTCATACTTTAATGCGAAATTATGTATTTAATTCAAATTAAGAAAGGCTTTTCAAATGAAAAAAAATAATGTACTTCTTTCACTTGCAACGACAATACAATGCTGTTTTTGTCTTATGCTTATTACCATGTCTTTTTTGATTTATATTTTATGGTAGCATAAACTTGCTCTTTTTTGTGAAAGAACAAAGAATAAAGAATAAGGCCTCCATAAAATTGTGGAGGAAAAATGTATACTTGTGCACCTATGTATCCTGGCCCTGTGAGCATTCATGTTGAAGCATTAAAGGCTCTTTCAAGGGATTATTACCCAGCTCGCTACGATAACAAATTTTCAGAAGCATACAAATATGTATGCACTTCAATTCAAAAAATGTCGGGCACAAAGAATGATGTTGTTCTTGCAACCGGCGAAGGCATGCTCGCGTTATGGGCTGCATTAAAATCTACCTTACAAGCAGAAGATAGAGTGCTTGCAATTGGAACGGGTATCTTTGGCGATGGTTTTGCTGACATGGCAAAGGCTATTGGAGTGTAAGCTCGTCTTTTGTCGTATCCTTATGATGAAACTATTAATTCCAGTCATCTCAAGGAAATAGAAAAAGCTATCGACGAATTTAAACCAACAATGATTACCTTAGTGCACTGCGAAACACCTTCTGGCACGCTTAATCCTCTTGCAGAAGTTGGTGCGTTAAAAAAGAAGAAAAATGTGCCTTTGTTTGTTGTTGACGCTGTAGCAAGTATGGGCGGTGTTCCAATTAATGCAGACGATTGCAATATAGATATTTTATTAGGTGGCTCACAAAAATGTTTTTCATGCCCACCTGATATGTCTATTTTGGCAATAAGCCCTACAGCATGGGAATATATTGAAAAAGTAAATTATATCGGCTACGAGGCGTTAAAGCCTTTTATGAATGTTGGTTACGATGCGACAAAATATCCTTATACACCAAATTCAAGTGGTGTTTTTGCACTAGAAGCGTCTATAAAATCAATGGAAATTGAAGGCTTTGAAAATGTTTTTAAAAGACATGATACTGTGTCAAAATATTGCCAAGAAGCCATTAAAGAAATGGGCTTAAAGCTATTTCCAAAAGAAAATGCTCTTTCTTCACCTACAGTAACTGCTGTGTATATTCCTGAACATTTAGTTATGAATTTCGCACAAATGCAAGCAATTGGCAAAGAAAATGGTGTGTTTTTAGGCGGTTCTTTTGGCCCATTGCACGATAAAATCTTCCGCATAGGCCATATGGGTACTCAAGCAGACATGACTTTATTGAAAAAAGCCCTTAATGTCATTGAAGATAATTTTGCAAAAAAAGCTTAGCCTGTGTTTTTAGCTTCATAATAAAATTATTTTAAAAAGTGTGAAATTTTGCTTGCAAAAAATTCAAAATCTATTAATTTAGAAATAGAATCTCTTTTATATAATCGTGTTAGGCGTGAAAGCCATTGTTTTAAGGCTTGGCTAAGGATAGGCTTATGAGCATACTAGAAAATTCATACCCACAATTTGAACTTGATTGGAAAATTCATAGCGTTCCAAATGTGGAACAATGTGTAAGTTTGTGGGACAAGTACGGTATGTTGCCAAATATAAGAGAACATTCTTTACTGGTTGCCGAATTTGCAAGGGCTATGGCAAGGCGAATAAATGAAATAAAGCCAAATACTTTAAACGAAGATTTTGTTTTTGCTGCGGGCATGTTACACGACATTGCAAAAACGTGGACAGTGCGAAATGGGGGGAGTCATCAGCAATTAGGCGCAAGTATTGTTAGAATGGAAACAAGTGATTGTTTGCTTGCTTCTTGTGTTTTGCATCATGTTATTTGGCCGTGGGAAGAAGGTTTTTTATCTTTAGAAAATAATGTCTTACATCCTCCTCTCATCATTGCCTATGCCGATAAAAGAGTAAAGCATAATCTTATTGTGAGCCTTGATGAAAGATTTGAAGATCTTTTTGAAAGATACGGAAAAACAGAAGAAATCAGGAAAAATATCCAAATTAACTACGATCAAGCAAAGATTTTAGAAGAAAATTTGAGCAAAAAAATGGAGTTTGAATTAAATGCGTGTACTTTTATTAGCGGGCTCCTGGTCGCCAGAAGCTAAAGTTTCAATAAATGGGGCTAAGGGTATTCAGGCAGCATTAGAAGAAAGAGGGCATTTTGTTACTTTATGCGATCCTGTCCATTCTTTTGATACTCTTATTTCAAAAGCAAAAGAACATGATGTAACCTTCATTAATTTGCATGGTTGCCCTGGTGAAGACGGTATAATTCAAGCTCTCTTGGAAAGTGCTGGCTGTGCCTATCAAGGTTCTTGTGCTTCTTCCTCGCTTCTGGCCTTACACAAGGCTGCGTCAAAACAAGTCTATAGAAATGTTGGCATAAAAACTGCTGATTGGCATTTTTTGCCAGTAAAGCCTTTTGACACATGGAAGCCTTCTTTTGACTATCCTTTGTTTATTAAGTCAAATATCGGTGGCTCAAGTTTAGATTTAGCGAAAATTGAAAAAGAAGAAAATTTGCACGCTGAATTAGCTGTTCTTTTTGAAAAAGGCCTTGAAGTGATAGTTGAGCCAATGCTTGAAGGCATGGAACTTACTTGTGGTGTGCTCGAGATTAAAAATGAATTAAAAGCTTTGCCGCCTGTTTTGATAAAGCCAAAGGACAATAACTTCTTTGATTATAATAATAAATACGCAAAAGATGGTGCTGAAGAAATTTGCCCACCTCCAATTCCAGAAGCTCTTATAGCAGAAATTCAGGCAGCAGCTCTCAAGGCACACAAAGCACTTAATCTTTCTTCTTATAGTAGATCAGACTTTATTTATACAAAGAATAATGAACTTTTTATTCTTGAAACAAATACTATACCTGGAATGACAAAGACAAGTTTAGTGCCACGCGAAGCAGAAGCATTTGGAATTTCTTTTATTGAACTACTTGAAATATTATTAGAAAACGCCATAGCCAAAAATAAAGAAAGAAACAAATAAACCTGATTTATACACATATTGCGCATATTGCAGAAATTATGAATCTTGACAAAAATAGAGCCTTTTGTTAGTCTTTCGCGATTGATTTGCCTTTAATTTTGAAGGTAAATCTCTAAATTTGAATATGGTTGTACAGAATGAAGAAAATTGTCTTTATGGGCACGCCTGAATTTTCAAGCGTTATCCTTGAATATTTGCATAAAAATAGCCTTGAAGGTGATGCAAAAGTTGTAGCGGCTTATTGTCAACCAGACAAAGAAGCAGGCAGAGGCAAGAAATTGCAAGCTCCTCCTGTAAAAGTTAAGGCACAAGAACTTGATATTCCTGTGTATCAGCCAATTAATTTCAAATCACAAGAAGACATAGACGCACTTGCGGCTTTAGAGCCAGATGTCTTAGTTGTTGCTGCTTATGGCTTGATTTTGCCTACGGCTGTTTTGTCTATTCCAAAATTAGGGCCTTATAATATACATGCATCGCTTTTGCCACAGTGGCGTGGTGCAGCACCTATTCAACGTGGTGTGCTTGCTGGCGATAAGCAAACAGGCATAACCATAATGCGTATGGAAAAAGGCTTAGACACTGGCGATATGCTTATTCAACAAGCAATAAAAATTGAAAATAACGATACTTCTGCTACTTTATTTGACGCATTAGCAGATATTGGTGCAAAGCTTATGCTTTCAGCTTTAAAGCAAATATTTGAATTGAGAGCAGCATTTATTCCACAAAATCATGAGCTTGCAACCTATGCAACAAAAATATCAAAAGAAGAATATATTTTTGATTGGAACAGTTCAGCTGTAGAAATAGACAGAAAGGTGAGGGCTTTGCTCACACCAAGAACAGAGCTTGGAACAAAGAAAGGCAATATGGTTGTGCAAATTTTGCAAGGCAAGGTTGTGGACTTTGAAAGAGACTCTTCTTTACCAGTTGGCACTGTGCTAAAAGCGGAAAAAGACAGCCTTATCATAGCGTGTAGCGACCTTGATAAAGCCTATGCAATAGAAAAAATTAAACCACTTGGTAAAAACGTGATGCAAATCAAAGATTTTATCAATGGTTACATATAAACTGTGTATCTCAGTAGCACTTTATTATTTAGCTACTTATAAAATTGGGGCATTATGCAAGAAATAATAGACAAAGCTTTGCAAGAATACTACGAAATAGTGAAGCTTGCTGATAATACTTATAGAAAGGTACAAGAAGAATTTCCAAATGAAGTAAAGTGTCATGATGGGTGCATTTCTTGCTGTCATTCTCCTTTTGACTTGAGCTTAGTTGAGGCTATTGCCTTGCAGACAGCTTTCAAGAAAAAAATTCCTTATGGTGGTTTGCGTTCTGCTATTGCTACCCAAGCGTCAAATGCTGAACGTTTGCTTGTAAGAGAAAAGAAACGCTTTAATAAAATGCATCAACAAGGACATACGCAAGCTTCTATTTTAGAAGAAGCGGCAAAGTTGCAAGTTCGCTGTCCTCTTCTAGGTGTTGAAGATTCTTGTCTTCTTTATGAAGATAGGCCAATCACTTGCAGACTTTACGGTATTCCAACTGCAATGCAAGGAAGAGTTCATGCGTGTACAGAGTCTGGCTTTGAACCTTCAAAATCTTACCCAACTGTACATCTTTCTGCTTTTCAAGATAGGCTAGCAAAGCTTTCATTACAATTACAGCAAGAGTTGAAATCTTCTTATAAAGAGCTTCATCGCGTATACTTACCACTTTCTTCTGTTGTTTTACATAATATTGACAAAAGCTTTTTAGGCGTAAAGTAAGAGGAAATACTATGGCACTTCACATTCCTGCATCGGTTTATAGAGACGGAACTCCGCAAGAGTTAACTAAAGAGCAAGAAGAAAACAAAAAGCAGCTTTATGACAGCATGTCTCCACGCAGACGTAAATTCATTGATAGAATAGGTTACGAAAATTGGGATCCGTTCCCAAAACCGAACGAACCAATGGAATTAAGAGTTGACGTGACAGGCCGCTCTCCACAGCAGCTTATGTTTGAATTTAATAAAGCAATGACAAAGAAAAAAGTGATACCTGGTTATGAAACAGGGCAAGCTTTTGAATCAGGTGCTTTGGAAATGGCCTTACATCTTATTAATAAAGATGAAAAACATCTTGGTATGTTTGAATTTGCTATATGGTATTATAAATTACTTGAAAAAACTGGCCACGTCGAAGAATAAAGATATAATAAAAAGATATTTCAATTTTATAATATTGACGATAAAAAATAATGTATTATCTTTATGAACATAGTGACATAAACTATGAACGTAAAGTAAACTTTGGAGAGAGTTAAATGAAAGAACGTTACGATGATATACATGAATATATTGCAGATCTTCAAGCTGAAATTGAAGCAACTCCGATATGTGCAAACCACCACTATAACTTAGGTGTGGCAATGCTTTCACTGGGCGATATGGACGCTGCTGAATCTTCTTTCTTAGAAGCTGTAAGACAGTCAACTCGTTTAGCAGAAGCTTATGTACAACTTGGCGGAATTTGCTTACATAGAAATGACTATGAAGGCTGCTTAAAATATAACGAAGAAGCGAAAAATTGCCGTCCTAAATTTGCTATAGCACAAGCGAATATGGGCTTTGCTTACTTGCAAATGGGCGAAGTTGACAAAGCTATCCAAGCTTTAAACAAAGCTCTTAAATGGGATCCAAACCTTGTGCAAGCTTTGACAACTCTTTCTTCTGCTCACTTGATGGATAACGACGCTGAAACTTCATTGAAAATTGCTAATGAAGCTATTCGTTTACAACCATCTTTTGCACCAGCATGGCAAAACGTTTCTTTAGCACAAATGGAACTTGGCAAAACAGCAGATGCATTAAAAGCCATGGATAAGGCAATCTCTCTTGGCTACGACGTTCCAGCTGAATACCAAGAAGAAATGAAACAATATAGATAATGTGAGCATTTGCGAACAAAGTCTTTAGCGAGCGAAGCAAAAACCACGTTTTTTGCAAGCGAGGTTTTGTGCACA
>CAYJHN010000008.1:20878-23097 GCA_964369985.1 uncultured Desulfovibrionaceae bacterium
ATATAAGGAATATACCCATGTGGGAATATACTGAAAAAGTCCACGATTATTTTTTAAATCCACGAAATGTGGGACAAATGGAAAATCCATCAGCAGTAGGCGAAGTTGGTAGCCTTGCTTGTGGCGACGCACTTAAGCTTTATCTTAAAATAGAAAATGATATCATTGTTGATGCAAAATTCCAAACATTTGGTTGTGCCTCAGCAATTGCCTCTTCTTCTGTTTTAACAGAAATGATTAAAGGGCTCACTATTGAAGAAGCTGAAAAAATCACTAATAAGCAAATTGCAGATTTCTTAGGCGGTCTTCCTGCTGAAAAAATGCATTGTTCTGTTATGGGTGAAGAAGCATTAGTTGCTGCTATCCGTGATTATAAAGGTTTAGCTCCTATTGAACATGTTGAAGATCATTCACCTTTAGTATGTAAATGTTATGGTGTTACTGAAGAGCAAATTCGTAAAGCAGTGCGTGAAAATGAGTTAAAAACAGTTGCAGAAGTCACAAATTACACAAAAGCAGGCGGTGCTTGCGGACAGTGTAAAGCAAAGATTGAAGAAATTATTTTAAGCGAAAATAAAGATCCAAGTACACACTTTGAATTAAAACCTTTGCAAAAAAATAAAATGACAAATATTCAGCGTATGCAAAAAGTGACGCAAGCTATTGAAACTACAATCCGTCCTCGCCTTTTACAAGACGGTGGCGACATTGAACTTATCGACTTAGACGGTTCAAAGGTTGTTGTTGCTTTACGCGGTAAATGTTCTTCATGCCGTTCTTCACATCTTACATTAAAGAATTTTGTAGAAAAAACTTTGAAAGAACAAGTAGAAGATTCTATAGAAGTTGTGGAGGCATAGTTTTATGCATAACGCACCTATTATTTATTTAGATAATAATGCAACAACAAAGGTTGCTCCAGAAGTTTTAGAAGTGATGATGCCAGCATTTACTGATTTGTATGGCAATGCCTCTTCAATGCACTCTTTTGGAGGGCAAATGAAGAAATATGTTGACACTGCTCGTGAACAGGTTGCAGCTCTTATCAATGCTGATGCAGAAGAAATTATCTTTACATCTTGCGGAACTGAAAGCGATAACACAGCTTTTCATTCTGCTTTAATCACACAGCCAAATAAAAATATCTTTGTGACAACAAGGGTAGAACATTCAGCTGTTATCAATGCCGCTCAAGAATTAGAGCTTAAGGGCAAGCAAGTTATTTGGCTTAATGTAGACGAAAATGGGCAAATAAATCTTCAAGAATTTGAGGATCTTATTAAAAGTAAAGCACAAGATATCGCCCTTGTTTCTATGATGTATGCAAATAACGAAACTGGCACTATCTTCCCTATTGAAGAAGTATCTAAAATAGTGAAAGCGCATAATGTTTTATTGCATGTTGACGCAGTTCAAATTGCTGGCAAAAAAGAAATTGATGTAAAACAAACACAAATTGATTTTCTTGCTCTTTCTGGGCATAAGTTGCACGCTCCAAAAGGCATTGGCGTTTTATATGTGCGTAAGGGCATTCCTTTTAGACCTTTCATGGTTGGCGGACATCAAGAATTTGGCAAAAGAGCTGGTACAGAAAACGTGCCTTATATCATTGGTTTAGGTAAGGCTTGCGAAATGGCAAAAGAAGCTATGGCAGCTGAAAAAGGCGAAATGGCAAGACTTCGTGATATGCTTGAAAAAGGACTTTTAGAAACTATTCCAAGCATTAAAATCAATGGTGATTTAAATAATAGACTTCCAAACACAACAAACATTTCAATAAAAAATATTGAAGGCGAAGCTTTATTGCTTATGCTTAATTTGCATGGAATTTGTGCAAGTTCAGGCTCTGCTTGTACTTCAGGTTCATTAGAACCATCACATGTATTACGTGCTATGGGTGTTCCATATAATTATGCACACGGTTCACTTCGTTTTTCTTTCTCACGCTATAATACTTATGCAGATGTGAAGAAAGTGCTAGATGTTTTACCTGGCATAGTGCAAACCTTGAGGGCAATGTCGCCTTTTCAAGAATAAAAAACAAATAAATTCAACTAAATAAGGAAAGGGTTGCTGCTCTTTCCTTTTTTGCATAAAAAGTAGAGAAAAAAGATGTCACAAGAAGAAATGGTTTTTACAGTTGAAAAGGCAAAGCAAAGACTTGATGCCTTTCTCGCAGAACATGCAGAAATTTCACGCGTAAAAGCAAAGAAATGTAT
>CAYJHN010000009.1:0-5466 GCA_964369985.1 uncultured Desulfovibrionaceae bacterium
AGCATAATTTTTCCTTTTTATTGTTGGTAGATTTTTTTATCTACTAATTTATATTTTATTTCAGACAAATAGGAAAGCAAATCCCTATTGTTAAATAAATAAACAGGATTAACCTCTAAAAATGGAATAAGCACAAAGGCTCTTTCAAACATACGCGGATGCGGAAGTGTGAGTTTTTGTGTATGCATAACTTCACTATTGAAATCAAGCATATCTATGTCTATTGTGCGAGAGAGGTTTATTTCACCTTCTACTCTTTCTCTACCAAGCTTTTTTTCAATGTGCATAATAACTTCTAGAAGTTCGAGAGCTTGATAGGAAGTTTCAAAAGAAGCAACAGCATTTGTGTACCAATTTGCGTCTTTTTCGCACTTGATAGGCTCGGTATACCAAAAAGAAGACTGCATTTTCAATTGAATTTTTTCGTCTTCGTTAAGTAATTTGATAGCCTTGCTAATAATGTCTTCAACATTGCCAAGATTACCACCAAAGCCCAAATAGACAGTGTTTTTCTTATTCATAATTATTTAGTGTTTTAAGGTTTGTATTTTAAAATTAATACAATATGCTTAGATTTAATGCAATAGCGAAAAAAGAGCATTTTAGATTAATCAAAGACATAAAAAAAGCTACCTGTTCTTTAGAAGAGGACAGGTAGCAAAAAGTAGAGGGTGAGGCATTAGGAGTAGTTTGGTGTGTATGTATATATCAATCCACCCTCTATTTTATGGGGATTTATTACCTATTGTGGTGCAAACAGCAGGTAAAAAAATGAGTTTCAAAACAGTTTAAGTAAGTTTGGGTTATATGTATGATTTTTGTATGAAACATATTCTCGCCTATATAAATAATATAAATAACAAATCAAAAATGTCAATAGTAAAATTCATTATTTATACATTCTTTTTTATTTTAAAAAATTTATATTATAAATACAATAGCTTTACCTAAAAAACTTATTTTATTTTTTTCAAAATGTTGCTTTTTTACAACAGTTATAGTTTTAATTAGGTAGGTAGGGGTGCTAAATAAAAGGCCACCCCTACCTGGGCATATCGCCAGATCAATCCCTTGTGAGAAAGACCCCCAATAGGGGGAATCTTTCTCAGCTACAGGGGTTTTTGTCGTAGGACAAACCATAGAGGCTTTTGCCCCAGACAAATTTGTAGAAATTTGTATAATAATAAGTCAAATTTGTAAAAATTTGCAGAATAGCCAAATAACAACAATACAGAACTTTGTAAAAAGAAGTAAAACAGTAGCAGGTCGAATTTTATTCACTTGTCAAAGAGCAAAATTAAAGAGCAAAATTAAAGAGCAAAATTAAAGAGCAAAATGTTAATTTTATTAATTTCTTAACTGATTTATTGAGCACTTTAATTATAAAAACTTGAATACCAAGAATTCATAAATTTAAAACTCAAAAGACTACACTTAAATACTAAGAATAGAATAATAATGCTTTTGAACAAAATAACAAATCGAAAAAAGGACAGAGCCAAAATAAAACAAGTTTTATATAATAGCTAATAAACTTCTGCATTCTAAATACAGTTTAAGTGAACAGTAAAAACAAAAGCTCAAACTAAACACAAATGAGAAAAGCATTATTAAACTAAAAACACATTTTTTGTTTCTTGGGAATAGAAAGTCATTCAACATTCTCTATTCCAAACCCTCCGCAGCATAAACAGGATAATGGAGATATACACTATAAAACTTAACTATAATATAATTACTTTTCAAGGCTTCGTCAAGGCTTTTATAAATTTTTAAAAGTCGTAAATTCAATAGGTTAAAAAAAATAATCACAATTCTAGATAGTTGCAATAGAAAATTTTCACAACACATCAAAAAAACTAATAATACTAATACATAAGAAGAGATTACAAAGCTTATTTTAACAAAATTTCAATAAAAAAACGTTAAAAATTAGAGAATTTTTTATTTACATATGAAAAAAACAATAGCAAGGAGAGAGCAATTTTAAATTCTATATTCTTTTAAAGAAATGACATAATAAGGATAACAGCAACAAGAGAAGGTAAAAAGTTTGTCATTCTTAATTGCGTGATATTTAGAAGATTCAAGCCAATGCCAATAACCATTATTCCGCCTACAGCCGTAAGTTCACACATAAGCTCGGCACTAATATAAGGTTGCAATGCAGCAGCAAAAAAAACAAGACTTGCTTGATATATAAAAACAGACACTCCAGAAAGCAGCACCCCAAAACCATATATAGAGGCTAATGCTATAGAGGTAAAACCATCAAGCATTGACTTTGAAAATGCAACATCTGTATTATCACGCAAACTCTCATCAAAAGAGCCTATAATAGCCATTGCCCCAACACAAAACAAAACTGACGCACTCACAAAACCGTCTGAAAAAAGTGGATTTTTTGAATTAATCTTTGCTTTTATCTTGTCTGCAAAGCAAAAAAATCTTGCTTCAAGGTCAATAGCTTCACCAATGATTGTTCCTAAAACAAGTGAAAAAATCATTACTACTGGCTCTTTGGTTGGAAGTGCCATCTTTATACCAATAATAAGAACACAAAGTCCTATGCATTGAAAAACAGCTGTGCGTATTTTTTCAGGCAATTTTGAACCTAACATCATTCCAATAATCGAACCTAAAATAATAGCTAAAGCATTAACACTTGGGCCTACAGGAAACATAAAAACCTCTTTTGCTGAACTGAAAAACTATAATTACAGCTTTTTAAGCTTTTGAAAAGCAAAAAGAGAGCGAAAGTGAAAATATTTTTCACAAATAAAACAAGTAGTTAGAAAAAAGCTAAAAAATCTATCAAGAAAGCACTTGCCCTTTTATGAAAGAAACCTTATTTAAAGAAGAAATTAAATGCTTTTTGCATAGGAATAACCTAATTTTGCATAATGCTTTTAGGCTTTATTCTGTAACAACTTTTTTTGGAGGATTCTATGTTTTCTTCTGTAGCTTATGCTGCTGGTTCTGCACCTGCTGGTGCTGGCGGTACTGACATGTTACTTCAGTTCATGCCTTTGATTCTTATGTTTGTCGTTTTTTACTTCCTTCTTATTCGTCCACAACAAAAGAAGGCAAAAGAACACAAAGCTATGCTCGCTGCTTTGAAAAAGGGCGAACACGTTATCACTAGCTCAGGTTTACTTGGCCGTATTGTTGAAATCGACGGTGACATCATGACTTTAGATTTAGGTAAAACTGAAGTTAAGCTTGTTCGTGGTTACATTGCAAGCGTTGTAGACCCTAAAAACCTTGTAGCTCCATCAGCTCCAAACCAACAATGAAATAAAAATAACTAGAGCAGTTGCTTATAGTTTTTAAAATGTGAAACAAATTAATTTGTTTCACATTTTTATATAATTAATTAAGGAAAAAATATGAAATTTGCTTCTTGGCGCACTTTTCTTTCTCTTCTTGTTTTGCTTGTTAGTCTTGTGTATGCTTTACCAAATGTACCAATGCTTTCAAATTCCTCACTCACACAATATTTGCCACAGTCAAAAATCAATCTTGGTTTAGACTTAAAGGGCGGAGTGAGCCTTACGCTTGGTGTGCAAGTTGAGAAAGCTTTTGACAACTTACTTAGTCTTTCTGGGCAAGAGGTGAGAGACATTGCCTCTCAAAACGATATCTTAGTTCTTCAAGCAAGACTTGTGGATTCACAGTTAGAGCTTGTCTTGCCTAAAAACCAAAACGCTGAAAAATTTTCTAACCTTGTTGCTGAACAACTTCCAAATTTAATTTTTTCTTTACCTAGTGTTGGTGCAAACGAAGAATATATCTACACTGCAAATTTTACCGACGCATACAAAACTCAGCTAGAAGCAGAAATTTTAGATCAAGCGGTGAAAACAATTCGTAACCGTATCGATCAATTTGGCGTTGCTGAACCAGACATTCGTAAACAAACAGGAAACCGCATTCAAGTGCAATTACCTGGTTTAGATGATCCGCAAAGAGCTATTCAGCTTCTTGGGCAAACAGCATCTCTAACCTTTCACTTAGTGCGTGATGATGTAAATGCTGCATCATTTATGCTTCCAGCTGGAACAGCACTTTTCCCTGTAAGAAATGATGATGGCTCAATGAGCGATAAAAAAATGGTTCTTGATACTGCCGTTCTTATGACAGGTGTTGACATTACTGATGCTCGTCCAAACTACGGTCAACAAGGTGAAATAGGCGTTGGTTTAGAATTAAATTCACGCGGTGCTAATGATTTTGAAGAAATCACAGGCAAACATGTTGGTCAGCGTATTGCTATTGTGCTCGACGGCACTGTTTTCTCAGCTCCAATGGTGAATGAAAAGATTGCCGGCGGAAGAGCACAAATAAGCGGTTCTTCAAGTGTTCAAGAAGCACAAGATCTTTCTATTATCTTACGCTCAGGCGCATTACCTGCACCAGTTGAAGTTTTAGAAGAACGTACAGTTGGACCATCACTTGGACAAGAATCCATCAATTCCGGCTTATTAGCTGCCCTTGTTGGCGCTTTAGCTGTTATTGTTATTATGCCTTTATATTATGGCTTTGCAGGTGTTATTGCTGACTTTATGTTGTGCTTCACTATGCTTTTAGTTACAGCTGGTTTAGGACTTTTTGGTGCAACGCTTACCTTGCCAGGTATTGCTGGTATTGTGCTAACTATAGGTATGGCTGTTGATGCAAATGTGCTTATTTATGAAAGAATACGTGAAGAATTAGCCAAAGGCCTTTCAACTTTTGATGCAGTACAATCAGGCTTTGCCCGTGCAACTATATCAATTATGGATTCAAATATCACTACAATGCTTGCTGCTGTTGTTCTTTACCAATTTGGCACTGGCCCTGTTCGTGGTTTTGCAGTTACGCTTGCAATAGGTATCTTGGCTTCTATGTTTACTGCTGTATTTGTTTCTCGCGGCATTTTTCTTTCTCTTGCAGAAAAAAACAATAAAATCAGCATATAGGAGCAAGAAATGGCTATCTCTTTATTAAAAAAAGTTCCTTCCATAGATTTTGTACGTTTTCGCTTTATTGCTTATGTAGTTTCCGCTCTTTTCATACTTCTTTCACTTGGCACTATCTTTATGAACAATGGCCTTAAATATGGCGTTGATTTTGCTGGTGGTGTTATGGTGCAAGTGGAATTTGACAAAGTTGTTGAAGACGAAGAAGTAAAAAACGCACTTACTGGCTTAAATATCCCTGGTCTTTCAGTACAAGCCTTTGGCGATAACAAAGACGAATACCTCATACGCTTTACTGCAGCTGAAAATAGCGAAGATTTGCGTACACCAATTCTTGAAGCTCTTGCAAAAGCCTTACCTGATTCTAATCCGCATATTCAGCGTTTAGAAATGGTTGGGCCAAAAGTTGGCGAAGATTTAAAAAACTCAGCTCTTGAGGCAATGTTTTACGTTGTCTTACTTATAGCTGTTTATATTTCAGGCAGATTTGAACACAGATGGTTTC
>CAYJHN010000009.1:5476-22527 GCA_964369985.1 uncultured Desulfovibrionaceae bacterium
GGTTTCTTGCTCTTGGCATGGCTGTTGGACTTGGAACACTTGTGTATATTGCTGAAATGTTTGGACTTGGTAGAGTTTGGCAAGTAACTATTGCCATGGCAGCTACCCTTATAGTTTGCTATGGATTAAAGCTCAACTTTGCCCTCACATCTATTCTTGCATTAATACATGACGTATTGATAACATTAGGTATTCTTACTCTTCTTGGTAAAGAAATTGACCTTAATGTTATTGCCGCTCTACTTACTCTTGTAGGTTATTCGCTCAACGATACTATTGTCACTTTTGATAGAATACGCGAAAACTTACAATTGCAAGATGTGCAAAACCCTTCTCCTTTGAAGAATATTATCAACGGAAGTATTAACCAAACTTTAAGCAGAACCTTGCTCACAAGTGGAACAACTCTTGCGGCAACACTTAGTCTTTTCATTCTTGGTGGCGGTGTTATTCACGATTTCGCACTCACAATGCTACTTGGTGTTGTTATAGGTACTTTCTCATCAATCTTTGTTGCAAGCCCACTCTTGCTCGCACTTGGTGACGAACATCTTTATGTTTCACGCTTACAAAAAACAGAAAGTGAATACGAAAAACCAGGCGAAAACGGCGTGGTTTAAGCTATAAATTAAGTTAACTATTAATAAGGGAACCACATTTTTCTATGAAATATGAGGTTCCCTTTTTTACAAGTTCCTATAAAAATATTCTTTCTAAATTTTTACAAAACTTTTATAACATCTTTATTCTATCTTTTTTAGACAAAGTGACAGAAGTTAATATTATGTTAAAATCAAATTCAAATCTACATGGCATATGCTTCATTCTGCTTTCAGTTTTCTTTTTTGCTGGTGTTGACACATGCTCAAAGCTTATACATTCCTACGCACCTGTAATTTTTACAAATTTAATTAGATACATTTTATTAATTTCTTGTCTTTGTGTGCTCTTAGTAAAACAGGAAAAAAGAGAAGAACTTTTAGAAGTTAACAAAAGTTCGCTTTTCTTCCTCTTACTTCGTGGTGCTTTTCAAGGCGGAACAGGCGTTTTTTACTTGCTTGCTGTGCAAACCATGCCCCTAAGTATTACTTCTGCATTCTACTTTACAGCACCAATATTTGTTGTTGCCCTTTCTCCTTATCTATTAAAAGAAGAAGTGCATTTTAAACAATGGATTTGCGTTCTCTGTGCTTTTATAGGGGCGATTATTATAGTAAGGCCAGCCATAGAGCTTAGCCCTATAGGACTTATGTGGATTTCCTTTGGTATGGTTTCGCTTGTTTTTTTATTTATACTTACTCGCAAACTTTCGTCCAAGGTAAAAAATTGGCAGCAAATGTTTTATGGAAATGTAGGGGCACTTATCACTGCAATTCTTGCTCTACCTCTGCTTGATAGTCTGCCTACTTCACTTGAACCAACATATTTTCTCATTTTTGCCTGCATGATATCTTTTACCTTACTTGGGCAATTTTTTATGATTAAAGCTTTTAGTTCTGCCCCAGCTTCAACCTTAGCTCCTTTTACTTATTTGCAACTTGTTTTTGTGCTTATTATTTCCCATCTCTTTTTATCTGAACAAATGGATTTTCTAAGCCTTTGCGGAATTGCAACTATTTTACTTGCTGGCGTGTTTGCAAGCAGAAAGTAAAAGCTTAAATAATGGCTTAAAAACTTTAATAAATGCCAATTAAAGGCTTGCCTTTTTTAAAAAAATAATATATAAATCTTATCTAAATTACGTTGACCTAGATAGGGACAACACATTTTTGGGGGCACTATGGCAGTAGCAGGATTACCAGAACCATTACTCTTGTCATCTATAGCAAACATGAGAACAATTACTCTTGCAGGTGCAGAGTACGAATTTAGACACGTATTTTTTACTTGGGTTGGCTTAGCAATTTTAGCTTTAGTCGGTATTTTAGTAAAAGGTAATATCAAGATGGTTCCTGGAAAATTACAGGCAGTTTTTGAGTTTTTCATAGAATCGGCAGAGAATTTTATTGTTGACACCATGGGTGAAAAGGGACGTCGTTTTGTTCCACTTTTATGCGGTATCTTCTTGTTTATTATCACAATGAACTTCTTAGGCCTCACTCCTGGTATGGACGCACCTACTGCAAACTTGAATACCACTGCTGCTATGGCTATCTTTGTATTTATTTATTATAACTACATTGGTATCAAAACACACGGTGCTCATTATATAGCTCACTTTACTGGTTCAAACAAAGCTCTTATTCCATTAATGTTTCCACTTGAAATTATTTCGCATTTAGCTCGCCCTCTTTCACTCACATTGCGTTTATTTGGTAACATCTTTGGTGAAGAAATGACATTACTTATCTTCTTTAGCTTTGGTGCTTCAATCTATGTTGGTGCATTACTTGGAACAATTCCACTTTACTTCTTATTTATGCTTGGTAAAACTTTACAAGCTTTCATCTTCTTTATCTTAACAATGATCTATATCAAGGGTGCAACTGAGCACGCTCACTAGAAAATTGTTTACTTTGCAAAACACAAGCAAATAACTGTTCACAGCTTAGCTGTGAACAAAGGCTTTAGCGAGCGAAGCAAGAACCGCGTTTCTTGCAAGCGAGGATTTGTGTACAGAGTGCCAAATCTTTCAAAATGTGAACAGCTTAGCTGTGAACAAAGACTTTAGCGAGCGAAGCAAGAACCGCGTTTCTTGCAAGCGAGGATTTGTGCACGGAGTGCCAAATCTTTCAAAATGTGAACAGCTTAGCTGTGAACAAAGACTTTAGCGAGCGAAGCAAGAACCGCGTTTCTTGCAAGCGAGGATTTGTGCACGGAGTGCCAAATCTTTCTATTAGGGGAATGGCCAACTGGTCAAAATTATATACTTTTTTTAGGAGTTTACTATGCGTAAATTAGTTCTTATCGTTCTTAACACTGTTGCTTTATTAGCTGTAGCAAGCCTTGCTTTTGCTGCTGAACTTGATGGCGTTGCTATCGGTCTTTCAACACTTGGTATCACTTTAGGTATCGGTATTGCATCTTTAGGTTGTGGTCTTGCACAATCTTTCGCTATCAAAGCAGCTTGTGAAGGTATTGCTCGTAACCCAGAAGCTGGTGATAAAATTTCACAAAAGAATTCTGAAGAATTTCAAGGAGAAAAGAGGTTAAACCTTTTTTCTCCTTTTGCCACATTATATAATTTTTTGAATAACTCAGAAATTGCAGATTTTATACCTTGTATTTTTGAATTATCCAGAAAAGACAGGATTGAATTAGCCCATGATGAATGCCTTTAAAAACGAAAGAATACCTAGAGCTACATTATTAAGACTTGCAACCTATTTACAAGTTTTAGAACACATGCAAAAAGAAAATGTGCAAATAGTTGCTTCTGGCCCATTAGCTAAAGCATGCGAAGTAAATGCTTCGCAAGTTCGCAAAGACTTAACATACTTTGGTGAATTTGGCGTGCGTGGTGTTGGTTATTATGTTTCTTTCTTAGTAGATGCTATTAAAGCTTGTTTACATGTAAACAGAGTTTGGCAGGAATGTATTGTTGGTGTTGGTAATATGGGTAGAGCACTTATACAACATCAAGATTTCAGATCTCGTGGTTTTCAACTTGTTGCTGCTTTTGACTGTGATCCATTTAAAATTGGCGAAAACATCTATGGCTTAGAAGTATTTTGTACTAAAACCTTATCAGAAAAAATCAAAGAGTTAAACTTTGAAATAGGCATTATTGCCACACCGCCAGAAAGAGCTCAAAGAGTTGCTGATCAACTTATTGACGCTGGTATTAAAGGAATTTTAAACTTTTCAGCTGTGCGTATTACTGCTCCTGAGCATGTGCATGTTGAATATGTTGACTTCTTCCACCAAATTTATGCTCTTACTTTTAACATTTCAAATAAAACGCACGAGTTAAAATAGACTTGACAAGTCTCTATGCTTTAATCTATTTTATAAAAAAAAGACAAAGAGAATTAATATGTTTTTAAACTTTTATAACTATGCTTATTATTACCTTGATTCTAACAGGATTCACGGATAGCATAGTATTGTCTTTTTACCCAATTTCAAAAGAATACCGTTGTTCGTGAGAACAACGGTTTTTTTATTTTAATTTTAGGAGTTTTTTATGTTTACCATTCTTATTTGGCTCGCTTACATCGCACTTTTCTTCTTTTTAGCAAGAAAAGGTAGAGGCGAAGATTTAGTGCTTAGTGATAAAGTTGGATTTTTTGTTCAATCTTTTGCTTATGTTGCTACTTATATTTCTGCTGTTGCCCTTGTTGGTTTTGGCGGTTTAGCCTATATGTATGGTATGCAAATGCTTCTTATTGCTTTAGGCAATGTTATTTGCGGTACCTTATTTGTCTATGCTTTTCTTACATGGCGAACAAAAGAATTACAATTAGCTTTAAATGCAAGAACACCAGCTCACTTATTAGCTATTGGACATAACTTACCTGTATTAAAAAAGATACTTGGTTTTGTTTTTGCTTTCTTTTTATCTGTATATGCTTCAGCAGTTATTAAGGGTGCTGGCATTATGCTTGAAAATGTACTTCCTTTTTCTCTTGATGTTTGTATTTGGCTTTTAGCTATTATTATAGGACTTGCAGTGCTATGGGGCGGATTAAAAGGCGTATTGCTTACAGAAGCCATGCAAGGCGGCATCATGCTCCTAGGTATTGCCATTCTTGCTTATAAAGTTCTTTCGCTTGTAGGTGGGCCATTTGAAGGCATAGAAGCTCTTTCTAAGCTAGCTCCAACAAAACAAGCAAACCAAGGCTTTACATCGCTTTCTACAGGCGAAAGTGCTTATTTTATTTGGTCGCTTGTAATTGTTACCTCTATTGCAGTTTGGGCACAACCACAAATGATACAAAGGCATTTTTCTATATCATCAAAGAGCGAAATAAAAAAAGCTGCCCTACTCGCATCGCTTTCATTATTATTAATAGTTGGTGGAATGTACTTTATAGCAGCACTATCTCGCCTTGTTTTACCTGAAATTTCTCGCCCTGATATGGTTATTCCACTACTTGTTGACAATCTTTTACCAGAAGCAGGAAAACAGCTTTTTGTACTTGCTATCATTTCTGCTTCACTCTCTACTTGTACTGCTCTCTTCCATATTGCATCTTCTTCACTTACAGAAGATTTATTCGACAAAAAAGCAACTAAGAAAACATGGTTTATTGCTATAGTTATATGCATTCTTGTAAGCGGATTTACAGCCCAATTAGAAGGCAAACTCATTGCAATAATACATACTACAGCATGGTCTGTTATTGGTGCTACTGCTTTAGTGCCATACCTTGCTTTAGTATTACTCAAGCATTCAAATTCTTACGCTGCTTTTACTTCCTCAACACTAGGCTTTTTATCCTGCTTCCTTTTCTATGTTTTTGTAACACCTAGCACTCGCTTTGTTGAAATTAGTTCAATACCACAAGAAATTACTGTATTACCACCCTTTGTTGTAGGGCTCGCGATTTCAACAATAGCTTACATGCTTACTTCACTTGTAACAAAAAGCTCAAAAATAGCTATAAAAACAGTTTTAGATAAAAGAAACATTCGCGATGAAGAAGAGAGTAGAAGTAATTCACTAACATTAGAATTAGTAAATGAGTAAATATAAGATCAAACAATAATTTTCTTTTTAACACAAAAATCCCTTATTCAAAAGAATAAGGGATTTTGCTATTAAAAGTTTGTAAGGAGAGGGTTAAGCTCACTAAAGAACTAACTAACCTTTCCGCCATTAGGAATTGATTTTAATGCTGTGAGTAAGCCTAGACAATCGTCGTCACCAGCAGTGAGAATCATACCTTGTGATTCTAATCCTCTGATTTTTCTTGGTGCAAGGTTTGCTACAACAATAAGCTGTTTACCAACTAGTTCTTCTGGTTTTACATGTTCAGCAATGCCTGAACAAATTTGTCTTGGTTTTTCTTCGCCTAAGTCGATTTCTAAGCGTAGCAATTTATCAGCATTTGGGTGTTGTTCAGCAACTAATACTGTGCCTATACGCATGTCTACTTTTTGGAAGTCTGCAAAGTCTAAGAAAGCAGAACTATCAGCTTTTTCAGCATTATCAGCACTTTTTTCTTTCTTTTGCTTAGGCTGTTTTTCTTTCTTTACTTCTTCTTTCTTTGGCACTTCCAAACGTGGGAAGAGGTTTGATGCAGCTGCAATGTCGGCATTATCAACTAAATTTACTTGTGCATTTATAAGTTTTTCTAAATGCCCTTCTGTGAAATCTGCCATATTAAAGTTTTTAGCGAGCTGTTCTTGTAATGTTGCAGAAGCTTTTGGCATTACAGGATAAATAAGCAAGGCAACCTTATACATATTTTCTAATAAAGTGCGTATTACTGTTTGTAATCTTGCAGTATCGTTTTGCTTAAATAAAGCCCAAGGAGCTTGTGTATCTACGTATTTATTCATAGCTCTTACACTTTCCCACAAAGCATCAATAGCTTGAGAAAAACGTACTTCTTTGAATAATTGTGTATAATTTTTGCACGCATTTACAGTGATTTCATTTAACGCTTTATCGTCATCTGTAAGTTCTGTTATTGCAGGCACTTTGCTTGCAAAATATTGCTTTGTCATTGAAAGCACACGAGAAAACAAATTACCTAAATCATTGGCTAAATCTGCATTTACTCTTGTGATAAATGCTTCGTCTGTAAAGGAAGCATCAGAACCAAAGTTCATTTCACGCATAAGGAAGAAACGGAATTGATCAATACCCATTTGATTTGCAACAAAGAGAGGATCTACTACATTTCCTAAAGATTTAGACATCTTAGTGTCTTTCACAAGCCAATACCCATGCACATTTAAATGCTTGAATAAAGGAATTTCTGCGGATTTGAGCATTGTAGTCCAGAAAATGGCATGCGGCTTTAGAATATCTTTCGCGATTAAATGCTCAGCATTTTCCCAGCGTGCAGAAAAATCTTTCATGCTTGGGGCATTTGCATCAACCTGATAGCCCATACCAGAAAGATAAGAAACTAAAGCATCAAACCAAACATAACACACATATTCTTTGTCAAAAGGCAATTCAATACCCCATTCCAAACGAGTTTTTGGACGTGAAATACACAAATCTTCTAATGAGCCAGATTCTAAAAGTGCGAGAGTTTCATTTTTATAGCGTTCTGGGCGAATAAAGTCAGGATTATCGTTTATATATTGCTTTAACCAATCAGCATATTTAGACATTTTAAAGAAATAGTTTTTTTCTGCAATGTATTCTGGCTTTGTTTGGTGTTGAGGGCAAAGACCTTCTTCTAATTCTTTTTCTGTGTAAAAACGTTCGCAACCAAAGCAATAATGTCCGCCGTATTCAGCAAAATAGATATCGCCTTTTTCATACACTTTTTGCAAAAGATCTTGTACTACTTTTTTGTGCTCATTTGACGATGTTCTTACAAATGAATCGTATTTTATATCAAGCTCTTTCCACATATCAGAAAAAAGAGCAGAAATTGCGTCTGTAAAAGCTTGTGGTTCTTGATTTGCTTCTTTGGCTGCTTTAACGATTTTGTCGCCATGTTCATCAGTACCAGTTAAAAAGAATGCTTTTGTGCCTTGCATTGTGTAAAATTTTGTAAGGCTATCAGCCAAGAAAGTTGTGTATGCATGCCCTAAATGTGGTTTTGCATTTACATAATAAATTGGGGTTGTTAAAGCAAAGTTCTTCATTATTCTTCTATACCTTATTCTTACTTTTTTATTTATTTTTTTCTTCAGTTTCGTTTTCTTCAGTTTTATTTTCTTCTACAAATTCTGGGTCAAACATTGTCAAGTCAGGATCATTTTCAATCATTTCAGGATCGACTTCACAGTTTATAAATGGCTCAGCCTTATAGGTGTTTTGTTTTGGCTGTTTATTTTCGTTTTGTGGCATTGCATCAGGGCGGCGAGGATTAATGTCGGCCCATTCATCTAATGTCATTTCAATTTCTGGCCCACTTTCTGGCAATAGAGCAATAGAATTTCTAAACATATTTGCTCTTAAAACTCGCATATAGCCATTGTCTGTAAGATAACGCTTGCCAAGTTTTGGACAGGATTTGTGAAAAACTTCGTATGCTTCTTGTTCAAATGAAAGACAGCATAATAATCTGCCACAAACGCCTGAAATTTTAGTTGGATTTAAAAAGAGATTTTGCTCTTTTGCCATTTTAATGGTCACTGGTGCAAAATTTGTAAGATATCTTCTGCAACAGCAAATCATACCACAGTTACCAAGCGAACCTACCATCTGCGTTTCGTGACGCACACCAATTTGACGAAGTTCTATGCGTGTTCTGTATTCCTTAACTAGATCTTTTACTAATTCTCTAAAATCAATACGAGTTGGTGCTGTAAAATAGAAGATAAGTTTTGTTTTGTCGTATAGAGTAGCAACATCAACTACCTTCATGTCAAGATCACGCTCACGCGAACACTTTACACAAAACTTCTTTGCATGTTGCATAAGTTCTTCATTCTCAAGAGCCAAGGCTTCTTCTGCCTCAGTAGGCAATGAAATTTTTGGAGCTGAGGGAGGAATTATTTCATTACAATAAGGTCTTTGCCATGCAACTCTGCCAAATTGCTTTTCTTCTTCTGTTTCAGCTATAACAAGACTATTGTAATTGAGTGGAATAAATTTTCCGTTTATCTGTGGCAAATCGTAAAGACATGGAATGATTTGTCCATGCTTACTGTATTGTATTCCGATGATTTGTTTCATATAATTATAGAGGTTGGAGGTTTAACTTTTTTGCTAGTCGGCTTGCTTCACTGTTAGGCCAGTCTTCATAAAGCACACTCACATGCAAGGCGGCATTTGAATTATCGCCAAGCTTTCCATAAGCAAGGGCTGTTTTCAATAAGGCATCAGCTGTTTTTGTGCTTTGTGGAAAGCGTGCAAGAACGTCTTTAAAGCCAAATATTGCGTTGGTATAGTCATGCTGAGCATAGTCACATTCCCCAAGCCAGTAAAGAGCATTCACAACATAGGAAGAAGATGGGAAGTTTTTCAAAAAGAGTCTAAAAGCCTCTTTTGCTTCTTTATACTTTCCAGTTCTGTAGAGATTTAATGCAACTTTATAGGCATTATCAGGCCCAGCCTTTGTTACAGCTTGATCTACAGCAGATTTCTTTTCTGACTTTTTATTGTTAATAGCAACTCTTTCAACTTTTTTTGGAGGAACAACTATCTTTTCCACTGCTTTAGGAGGAACTTGAGCTACTTGCGTATTTGTATCAGGAGGCATTGGGAACTTCTCTTTTTCTAAAGAAGCTAAAGCCTCTTTGGCAGGGCTTTTTTGCGCACTTGTTTGCTGATTTTGAGAAGAATTTGGATTTACAAATTTTTGGATATTACTTGTTTGCCCTTCTTGTTCCTTTTGACCCTCATAAGCAGAAGCTGTTGAAATATCTTGCTTTGCTTGCTCATTATTTGTAAGCACTTTTCTTTTAGATGCTTGCATTTCATCTTGAAGTTCTTTCACATCTTTTTCTAATTCATTTACTTTTAGCTCTACTGCTCTGATTTTTAAATCCTTCATGCCTGGTTCAATAAAAGAACAAGCCGACAACAAGAGCATTATACATGATAATTGTAGTGAAATTAGGATATTTTTTTTCATAAGAACTCACAAGGAAGAAATTACATAAAAAACGTGCTTTGATATGAAATAAGATACTAGATAGTCTACTAAAGTGCAAGTCTTTCTTTTGTAAGGCAAGATTAATGATTTTTCTGTTTTTAAAGAGAGGAACAAGTGAAAGCGAAATTCATTTGATTTGTGATTAAAGTGATTTAAAAAACTTTGATATTTAAAAGCATGGATTCTTACGCTTCGTTTTTTTGGAAAAAACTCGCTCAGAATGACCTTATCTGCGTGCAGTATTTGGGATAAGCACTTAAGCAATGTTCCTGCCGTGCGTCATTCTTTTAAAGTGAGCAAAGCGAACAAAGGCTTTAGCGAGCGAAGCAAAAACGACGTTTTTTGCTAGCGAGGTTTCGTCCACAAAGTGGCGAAACAAATAGTTTTAAAGAAAAGCGTAGCGACGTGAGAATCCAGAAAATTTTGTTTAACTTTACTTTAGGCATATATCACAAAAAAGCCCGATTTCTCGGGCTTTTTTTATGTATTTTATTTATTCGTCATCTGAGCTAACGTCGTCTTATTCAGATTCGTTTCGCCACGTTGTGGACGAAACCTCGCTTGTAAGAAGCGTTGTTCTTACTTCGCTCGCTAAAGATTTTGTTCACGAATTTTCAACTCGCTCACACTAGTCATCTGAGCTAACGTCGTCTAAACCTAAACGTTCTCGTCTAGCAGCTTCTTGTTTTCTTTCTCTTGTGCCAAGTTTGAGTGAATTATCCCACACTTGTGTTCTTTTTTGGTGTTTTGTAAACACTAAAAATCCAGTATGAGCACTCATTCTATCTGCTGGACGCAGTCTATCTGGCACAGGTTTCCAAGGGCGAACCAAGATTTCGCATACTTCTGTTTCTTCAAAATCTCTTTTTTCAAGAGCAAATAAAAGTGTTGAAACTTGATCTACTGTTGGTAACAAGAAAGCAATAGGCGCACCAGGTTTTAAAGCTTCGAGTGCGTGGTCAAGGTAGTCTTGCGGAGTACGCACATCAAGGAAAAGAGCGTCTGCTTTTTCGCCATTTAAGATATTTGGATCGTTAAGACCAAAACCATTTGCAATATCTCTATGGTGGAAAGTAACATTTTCGCCAACTCCAGCCCATGCAACATTGCGTTTAGCTAATTTATGAAATTCTTCTCTTGCTTCAAAGGAATGAATCTTGCCAGTTTGGCCTGAAACCCAAGATAAAGCTATTGTAAAACCACCAGAACCAGAACCAGCTTCAAGAATTGTTCTACCCTCGCCTGCTGAAAGTTTCATGATGATATATGCCATATCTTTTGGGTACATGATTTGAGTTTGTCTTTTAATACCCATGATAAGGTCATAAAGTTCAGGTTTAATCAGTCTAAAAGGATAGTTTAAAGAAGTGTATACTTCATCGCCGTAATTTGCTTTTACAAGCTCATCAGCGTATAAAATGCCGTCTTGGCTTTCAAATTTCTTTTCTGCTTCAAGACGTACAAGTTTACGCTTTCCGCGTGGTGAAAGTAGGATTACTAAATCATTATACTGTAACATATTTTAGCCTATTTATGAATAAAGAAGGTTATCGAATAAGAACTGGTACTTAGCACGCAAAATGAGCGAAAGTTTGAGATTAGCCGCTTTTTTCTTGTTTTCACGAATATCTGCATTTTCAAGCAAATGTGAAGCTATTGCAGTAAAGTCACTTTCTTTTTTATCTATAAGTTTTGCGTAATAAAAGTCAATTTTCTGTACACATTTAACTTTTTTACTTTTAGAAAAAATCTTTTCTTGTGCCATGAAGGTAGAATAAAGAAATTCTGAGTTCTCAGGAAATGAGCGATCAAGTGCAAAACGCCATAAAGCTATATAAAGAGTGGTAAACTCTTCAACCATATGCCTTTTTTTTAGCCACGCAAAAGCACTCAAATGTAATGCATCAAGCTCCTGATACAAGTCAATATCTGAAAGCATACTATTTGCGTTTAGTATCACATTTTCGATAATCTCTTGGTTGAACTCAGTCTTAATCATTGTTTATCTTCCTTTTTTATGGAATTTTTTCTTACCTTTATTGTTGTCACGAGATGAGTTAAAAGATTTTTTCTTGTCTTTAAAGTTTGAGGAATCTTCACGAGAAAAATCTCTTTTTTCTCCTTGTTCGCCTTGATTAAATCTACCACGTCCTCTTACTGGACGCATGAAATTATCGTCTTCAAAAACTTTAAAATTTTCGTCATTTTGTTTGTGTCTTTGTGGTAGGAAAGATTTATTTACAGAAAAGCCATCTCTGTCTTCACGATTTCTGCGAGTAGGCACTCTATCGCCACTTTGTGCAAAATCATTGAATGAAGAGCGTGATCTGTTGTTTCTTTCAAAAGTTTTACCTACACGGTCAGAACTATTGTTATCAAAGAACACATCATTATCATTATAGTTTTTTGACTGAGATGTAAAGCTTCTTCTGAGTGAAAATGCGTCTTCGCTTCTATCTCTTCTATTTCTGTCATTTCTACCTCTATCGTTACGGTCGCCACGGCCATTTCTGTCGCCACCATCTCTACGAGGTTTGAAGGAAGAATCTCTGTCGCGGAAGCTTCTTCTTTCGTCTCTATTGAAAGAATCTCTGCCCGCTCTTTCAGAATTTTCTGCTCTGTCATGATTGCCTTCGCTTGCAAATTCTTCAAATGGTTTTTTTTCTTGGAATCTGCTTCTATCGCCACGACCTTCGCCACGACCCTCATGACGCCATGGTGCATTTCTGTCGCTACGCTCTCTTGAGAAAGAAGAACCACCGCGATCTTCTCTATTGCCACGGTCATTGCGGTCATTGCGATCACTTCGATCTCTGCCTTCAAAAGATCTTTCTTCTCTTGAACCTTTATTAAAACGACCACGTGGTCCACGATTGCCGTATTTAGCTCTCATTTCAGCTTGGAAGTCATCACGCATAGAATCTAAAGTGTCATCGCTAGAAAAAGTTCTTTCTTCGCGTTTTGGGCTTGAGCTTCTGCCTCTGCCCCTATCTCTAGTATGACTTCTTTTTTCTTCTGGTTTTGGATTCATTATTTTTTGGTAAACTTCGTCTAAAAGCATAGCTAATAAGAAGATATTTTCAGTATTGCCTTCATTTTCTCCGCTTACTAATTGTTCTACTAAATCTTTGTAGCGTTCAACTCTTTCTTTTTCTAAACCATTAAGGTTACGTTTTTGTTGCTCAAGCATAGCAAGCACTCTTTGGCTCACTACATTTGCTACATCTTCTTCTTTTGGTGTTTCGTATGGTAACATTTCTATATCGTAAAATTTTGCTATTTTTTGCATTTCTAGTCTCTCCATGGTATCTGCTAGTGAAATTACTGTGCCTGTTGCGCCAGCTCTTGCTGTTCTGCCTGCTCTGTGAATGTATGACTCTCTGTCTTCAGGTGGTTCGTAAAGAAAAACGTGTGAGAGCATTGGAATATCAATACCTCTTGCAGCAACATCAGTTGCTACAACAAAACGAGTTTCACCTTTGCGTAAACGAGAGAGAACAAATTCACGTTTTGATTGTGTAAGTTCTGAAGAAAGTTCTTCAGCATTATAGCCAAAGCCTTTAAGAACTTGCGCAATATAGTGAACAGTTGCTTTTGTGTTACAGAAAATAATTGAAGAAGACGGGTTTTCTATTTCAAGCATGCGAATAAGAGCTCTGTCTTTTTCCATACGAGTACAGTGCACACAATAATGCTGCATATTTGCAATGTGTACTTGTCCTTGTGATAAAGAAAGAAGTTCAGGCTCTTTCAAAAATTCATTTGCAAGCTTTAATACATTGTGTGGGTAGGTTGCAGAAAATAAGGTCACTAAAACATCTTTTTCTGCTGGTAAAAACTCTTGTAGAGCTTTCATGTCAGGGTAAAAACCAATAGACAACATTCTATCTGCTTCATCAAAGATAAGTGCTGATAAATCGTCTAAGGCTAAAGTTCCCTTTTGTAAGTGATCAAGAATACGGCCTGGTGTGCCTATGATTAATTGAGCTCCACGTCTTAAAGCGTCAAGCTGTTTCTGATATGGAACACCGCCATAAAGCGTGATTGTAAAGATGTTATCGCCAAAAAGCTTCTTTGCTTCTTTCTCAACTTGCACTGCAAGTTCACGAGTTGGAACAAGTACAAGAGCTTGTGCTTTGCGTAAATCAAGGTCGATTTTTTCTATTAAAGGTAAAAGATAAGCACCTGTTTTACCAGAACCAGTACGCGATTGTATCATCATATGTCTTCCCTCAAGAAGATATGGGATAGCATGTGCTTGCACTGGCATAATTTCTGCCCATTCAGCTCTTTGGTATGCTTCTACAATAGATGTAGGCAAGCTTTCAAAAGTGGCTTGTTCTAATGGGTTTTCTGGTGCTTTTGTGATTTTTGCTAATTCGTCTTTTTGGTCTTTATGCGTTCTTTGCGCACTTGATGAAGAGCGAGAAAAATTGCTCTTCCCTCTTTTTTTAAAAGCCATTGATAATCCTTAAAGATTTGTTAAAGTGAGCTTTTTTTTCGCTATAGGCTGTCACACAAGCCGAATAATATTCTAGTATTAAATAATGGAAAATAAAGCGGATAATTAAAAGTAGATGAAAAAATACCTGCTTTTAAGAAGGCAGAAGAGTGCTTTTACCAACTGCCTTAGTTTTTGCGTATACTATTTTTTAAATAACTTTTTTACTTTTGTTGTTATTTTACTGTTATGTCTTTTTTCTAATGTTTCGTATTTGAGCAATAGATCTACTTGTTCTTTTGAAATATCTGTTGGTATTTCAACTTTAATTGGGAGAAGTAGATCACCAGTGCGTGACTCGTTTGGGTATGGCAAACCCTTTCCTGGTATTTTTAGTACAGTGCCCGGTTGTGTTCCAGCCGGAATATCAAACTCGATTTCTACAAGTTCATCGCCGTCACCATCTAAGGTTGGAATCTGTACTCTTGCTCCTAGTGTTGCATTAACAAATGAAATGCTCACTCTATAAATTAAATCCTGATCCTGACGTTCAAAAATAGCATCATCTTCCACAGTAATGAAGATGTATAAATCCCCGTTAGGGCCGCCGTTTTCACCGCTATCGCCTTCTCCGCGTAATCTCATACGCGCGCCAGTAAAGACACCTGCCGGTATTTTAACATCAAGATTGCGTTCTACTTCAACAAAGCCCCTGCCCTTGCATGATTTACATGGATTTGTGATAACTTTACCAGCTCCACGACATACAGAACAAGTTGCATTTACTTGAAAAAAGCCCGCACTTTGCCTAATTACTCCAGAACCATTACAATGTCTACAGGTTTCTGGGTTTGAACCAGGGGCAGCACCATCGCCATCGCAAGTATCACAAATAGTTGTTCTTGGAACGATAATGGTTTTTTGAATGCCCTTTGCAGCTTCTCTAAAGCTGATGGTGAGGTTATAGCGGAGGTCGTCGCCTTGTCTTGGTCTAGGACCTCTTTGTTTTGAGTTAAAGCCAAATAAATCGCCAAAAATATCGCCAAAACTTGAAAAAATATCTTCCGCAGAATTAAAACCGCCATAGCCACTTCCGCCAAAAGGATCAGCTGTGCCATACTTATCGTAATTAGCACGTTTTTGCGGATCTCTTAAAACATCGTATGCTTCTGCAGCTTGCTTGAATTTATCTTCTGCTTCTTTATCACCAGGATTTCTATCTGGGTGAAATTTCATAGCCTTCGATCTGTAGGCTTTTTTGATTTCTTCTTCGCTTGCGTTTGTTTGGATTTCAAGGATTTCGTAATAGGATGGCTTGCTCATAACTTATTGCTTTTTTAGCTCTTTTTCTTCTAGGTATTATTAACTAATTTTTTCTTCTACAGGAGTATAATAGCTCATGTCTTCAGGAAAAACTTTACCTTGAGCTATTTCACGAAGAGCTGTAACAGCTTCTTTGTTGCGAGATTCTACTAATGGTTCATAACCATCTCTGTATTGTCTCACACGTTTAATTGCCATTTGTACGAGTAAAAATCTGTTATTTACGCGTTCTTGACAGTCTTCAACGGTAATTCTTGCCATGGTTTCCTCATTTTTTTTAAATTGTGCACACTTAAAAAATAGTTTGTCTTTCTAAGTAAGCCCCTTTAAAGCGATTGTCAAGTTAACTTTTAAGGCATTATTTAAATCATTACTTATAGATAGTTAGTAATATTAAACTTTATGCAAAAAATTTCAACCCTTGCTTTAAATTGATTCACTTGAACTTTTTATAGATAAAGTTCTATCAAACCTTCAGGCGGTGTTATTGTGATAAATTTTTCATCAACATTGATTTCATTTACAAAATTTGGCACAGCTGGAAATAAAACTTCTTTTTCTTTGCCATCTACTTCGGCAAATATATGCCAAATTTCTTGCCCGCCCATAAAGTCGATATTTTTTAATAAGCCTAAATATTTCTTTTGTTCATTTTCTAAAATATAGACATCTAAGCCTATAAGTTGAAATACAAAAACTTCTTCATCTTTTGATTTGTTTGAAGAAGGTGTATGCTTATGTAAAAAATCTCGCATAACGATAGGATCAATACAAATTTCGTAATTTCTTAATTCTTCAGCTTTATTTCTGTCTTTGCAAAAATCTAGCTTAAGAATAACGTGGTCTTTTGCTTGCTTATATTTTCGTTCTTTAACTTCAATAATATCATCATCAGGACTGATAAGATAGATTGGAGCCTTAAGCAAGAAAAGAGAGTCTGCGTAATATTGTACACAGACTTCTCCCTTTATACCATGAGGTCTTGTGATAAGACCTATTGTGAGTGCTTTTTTTATATTATTCAAGAATTTCAAGAACCACACGCTTGCGTGCTTTAGCTGAGATTGCACTAAGAAGTGTACGGATAGAACGTGCTGTACGTCCTTGTTTACCGATAACTTTGCCAAGATCTTCTTTAGCTACTGAAAGCTCAAGAACTGTAGTTTGCTCTGCTTCTACTTCACGAACAGCAACTAATTCTGGGTTATCTACTAAAGCCTTTGCAATTAATTCTACAAAATTTTTCATGATCTGAATCCTTATGAACCTATATCTTTGTATGTGAGACTACAAAAATATCTTAAATCCCTATTCTGGCATGCCAGAATTAAAAACCTGTTTAGATATTCTTACACTATCTAAACAATAAAATGCACTATTGATAAATTCTTGTAAAAGAAATTATGCTTTGTTTGATTTGATAAGTGAAGCCACTGTATCGCTAGCTTTAGCGCCAAGTGATAACCACTTTTCAATTTTTTCATTTTCTAATTTAACTGTTGCTGGATTAGTATTTGGGTTGTAGTAACCTAAAAATTCTAAAGGTCTACCGTCACGACGTGAGTCGCTATTGATAGCTACTACGTGATAAAAAGGACGTTTTTTACAACCAG
>CAYJHN010000010.1:0-1855 GCA_964369985.1 uncultured Desulfovibrionaceae bacterium
TCTTGATGTTCTGCTCGGTTTTCATGACGCAGATTTGAAATTTCGCACGGAATTGCATTTGTTTCCTTTGCTACTTTTAACGTCATATTAATATGATGTGCTAAAAGCATAGGTTGCAAAACAAAAGTACATCCCGACATTGTTGCAACACTTTCCTCGCCTTGTTTTATTTCAAGCCACCAAGCACAACCTGATTTCTTATTGTGCTCTGGACATTCTTCATTTTTTAAAGGGCAAAGCATCTTTTCTCCTTAAGCTTTTGTACATATAATTACAGAACAATGTTTCAAAGCAAAATTTAAAGTCGAAGCTCCAGAAAAGGAGTGTGCATGGCCATGATTTGAACCTGTATGCGAGCTTTGAGGAGCCCCGTTAAGATTATTTCCGCTAGATGACACAGCTTTATATTGCCCATTATCAATTGGACTTGCTGAAAGATTCGTTGAATGATTATGGCTTGCCAATTGAGCAACAGTCAGAGTAGTATAGCCAGTTGAACCGCTAATAGAAATATTTTTATTCGCAACAAAAAAACTATCAAAGCCTTCTGTACCTTTTATAGAACTAAATGAATTTGTTGTGACTTTTAAAGCTATATTATTATAATTACTATCTTCTTCCTTTATCCAGCCAGAAGGAGCTGCTGCTTGTTGAAAAAGCATACGTGTGCCTTGTTCAAAGGCTAATGGCAAATTTTCCTTATATTGTTTTGGGTTTATAGCTCCCTCTTCACTTAAACCTTCGTGTACTTCCGCATCACTTGCCTTTCTTATCAATCCTCTTTCTTGCACACTTGCCTGCGGTGTGGCTTGCCTTATTTCACTTATAAGCTGTTTTGAATTGATATATTTTTCTTCGTCAATGCCCACACTTGCAATTTCATCACTTGCTCTTTGCACTATTCCCTTTTGCAAAATATTAGCCTCAGGTAAACCAGAAGAAATACTTTGAGCCCAATATTTTGCGCTACCTTCAGGATTTTCCTCTATTTCTCCAATAGCCCATTGCCTCGCACTATTTTCAGCTTTTTCTAATTCTTGCAAAGCAGCTGAAACTTGCTCACTTTTTAACACTATATTTTCCTCTGCTAATAAAACCTTTCTTTCGGCTTCAAATATCTTTATAAGTAATACAGAGGGGTCTTCTTCACTTGTTACAGGAATAATAACAGCTCTTTGTAAATGTTCATAAAGTTGCCGCAATTCGGCTTTTATAATATCAAAAGAATTTTCAATAACCTTTGCATGAAATGCCCCGCCCTCAATAAGCGAAAGTAATTGTAAAAAAGGCATATTGCGTGTTATTGCAATGGTATAGCCCTCTGGATAAGGACTTTGCTTTGCTCTGTCAAAATAGATCTTTACATTTCCTCCATTTTCAGAAAGACTTACATCTTCTGGTAAAATTTCAAGTACTTGTGTGCTTGATACCAAGTCAGCATCATTGCTTATAGTCACAGAAATATAATCTTTTTCAAAAACTTCAAATGAAAAAGGAAAATCAACTGCATTGCCATTTGTCTTGTAAATCTGTTTGGATAATTTCTTGTCTAAAGTCATAGCATTCCCTTTTATAAAAAATTGTTAAAGCAAAGGCATAAACAAAGTTATGAGCTTAGAGTAACATTATTTTTTATGAAAAAGAAAGTATGCCTATTGATATCTATAAAGAACTATTTGCGTTTTAAAAGAAAAATCCATTCTTTATAGTTAATAAAGAATGGATTTAATAGTTAGATTTGTTTCGCCACGATGTGGACGAAACCTCGCTTGCAAAAAACGTGGTTTCCACTGCACTCGCGTGGGGATAATCCCCAAAGCTTGTGTTCACTGCGTTCACGACAAAGATTTTATTG
>CAYJHN010000010.1:1955-3070 GCA_964369985.1 uncultured Desulfovibrionaceae bacterium
CATTTTATTCAAATACCAGTCGATAGTTTTAATTATTCCACTATCAAAATCTTCGACTTTATCAGATTTGTTTCGCCACGATGTGGACGAAACCTCGCTTGCAAAAAACGTCGTTTTTGCTACGCTCGCTTTGGGGATAATCCCCAAAGCCTGTGTTCACTGCGTTCACGACAAAGATTTTATTGCATTTTATTCAAATACCAGTCGATAGTTTTAATTATTCCACTATCAAAATCTTCGTCGGCTTGCCATTTTAATTCTTCTTCTAGTTTTGTTGCATCAATAGCATAGCGTAAGTCATGCCCTGCTCTATCTTCAACAAAAGTAATTAAATCAGCATACTTGCCTTCTTTTCTTGGAACTTTTGTATCAAGAATAGAACAAATAGTATGCACAATTTGCATATTTGTTCTTTCGTTATTACCACCAACATTATAGGTTTCGCCTGAGCGTCCTTCGTGGTAAACAAGATCAATAGCCTTACAATGATCTAAAACATAAAGCCAATCACGCACATTTTGTCCTGTGCCGTAAATTGGAATAGATTCATTTGCAAGGCATTTACGCATAATAGTTGGAATAAGCTTTTCATTATGTTGCTTTGGCCCATAGTTATTAGAGCAATTTGAAGTAGTTACGTTCATTCCATAAGTGTGATAATAAGAACGCACTAAGAAATCTGAACTTGCTTTTGAAGCAGAATAAGGCGAATTAGGTGCATAAGGAGTTGTTTCACTAAACAAGCCAGTGTCGCCTAATGTACCATATACTTCATCTGTTGAAATATGGTGAAATCTACAGCCTTCATATTCAGCTTTATACTTACCAGGTTTTTCCATCCAGTGCACACGAGCCGCATCTAAGAGGTTAAAAGTACCTACAAAGTTTGTATAAATAAAGTCCTTTGGCCCTGAAATTGAATTATCAACATGGCTTTCCGCTGCAAAGTGAACAACACCTCTCACGTCATATTCTTCAAAGATATTTTTAATGAGTTTTTCATCGCAAATATCGCCTTGAATAAAGACATAATTATCCATAAGCTTACATTCTACAAGATTTTCTAAATCGCCTGCATAAGTCAATTTATCTAAATTTATCACTGTATAATCAGG
>CAYJHN010000010.1:3080-15331 GCA_964369985.1 uncultured Desulfovibrionaceae bacterium
AGGCACAAAGTTTGCGCCAATAAAACCTGCGCCACCTGTAACAAGAATTGATTTTGACATAGTATTCCTTTGTTTATTTAACTAGTTTTTATAAGGTGTTATAGTGGTAAAGCAAGGATGTATAAGATCTTTTTCAGAAACACTTACTTTATCACTTGGTATTTTCCAATCAATATTTAAGCTTGCGTCATTATAACACGCACCAATTTCCGCTTCTTTACAATATAAATTATCGCATTTATAGCTAAAAATTGCAGTTTCACTAAGCACTGCAAAGGCATGCAAAAAACCACGCGGAATAAAAAGCTGTCTTCGATTTTCGCTTGAAAGCTCAACAGCAACGTGCTTGCCAAAAGTAGGAGAATTTTCTCTAATATCAACAGCAACATCCAAGACCTTGCCTTCAAGAACTCTTACAAGTTTTGCCTGAGCGTGCTCATTTTTTTGTGCATGAAGGCCACGAATAACACCATAGCATGATTTTGATTGATTATCCTGCACAAAAACATTTGCTATACCATTATCAGCAAAAACTTTTTGATTATAGGATTCAAAGAAGTAACCCCTTGAATCTGCAAAAATTTTAGGCTCAATAATTACTAAACCTTCGATTTCTGTCTTAATAAAGTTCATGAAACTCTCCATATACTTTTTGCAAATATTTTTTGTAGTCACAATCTTTTTGTTCATCAATCAAGGCTTGCATCTTCACTTCGTCTATAAAACCTTTTCTAAAGGCAATTTCTTCAATACAAGAAATTTTTAAACCTTGACGTTTTTCAGTAATTTGCACAAAGAGCGAGGATTCCATAAGGCTATCAGGTGTGCCCGCATCAAGCCAAGCATTACCCCTCTTCATTGGAACAACATTCATTCTATTTTCTTGCAAGTACATATTATTTAAATCTGTAATTTCAAGCTCTCCGCGTGCAGATGGTTGTAAAGCTTTTGCCTTATCCACAACATCAGCTGGATAAAAATAAAGACCAACTGAAACATAATTTGACTTTGGTTTGCTAGGTTTTTCTTCAATAGAAATTGCTTTTAAATCTTTATCAAATTCAACCACACCAAATCTTTCAGGATCTGTCACATGGTAGGCAAAGATAGTTGCATTTTTGCCTTTATTTTTCTCTACTTCTTCTTTAAAGCCTTTGAGCTGTCCGCCCATATAGAAGATATTATCACCAAGAATTAAACAAACATCTTCATTATTTACAAAATCTGCACCTATAACAAAAGCTTCTGCAATACCCTTTGGTTCGTCTTGAATAGCATAAGAAATATCTAAACCAAGTTTTTTGCCATCGCCAAATAATTTTTCAATATTAGGTGTGTCCTGAGGAGTTGAAATAATGAGTATTTCTCTAATTCCAAAGAGCATAAGTGTAGACAATGGATAATAAATCATTGGTTTATCATACACTGGAAGAAGTTGTTTTGAAGTTGTTTTTGTTAGCGGATATAATCTGCTTCCTGAACCACCTGCTAAAATAATACCTTTCATATTTTTTCCCTTCTGCTATAGAGTAATTTTTAATGGAGCGAGCTATTATAAAGAGCCGCGTATTGTGAATTTGGCTGAGCAATAAGCTCATCATGTTTGCCCTGCTCAACTATTTCACCGTGATTTATAACAAAGATATTGTCAGCATGGCGAACAGTAGAAAGCCTGTGAGCGATAATAAGCACAGTTCTGTCTTTCATAAGATTATTAATAGTCTTTTTCACTTGTGCTTCAGATTTATTATCTAAAGCTGAAGTTGCTTCGTCTAAAATAACAATAGGTGCATTTTTAATAAAGGCTCTTGCTATACCAATTCTTTGTTTTTGACCACCAGAAAGCAAGATTCCTCTCTCACCTATTTCTGTGTCCAAACCAAGTTCTAAAGAGTCAATAAATTCAGTCAGGCATGCATTTTCAAGCACTGTTCTAATTTCTTCATCGCTTGCATTTGTTTTACCAAGTAAAATATTTTCTCTAATTGTGCCTGCAAATAAGAAATTGTCTTGAAAAACAACAGCAATTTTTTCTCTTAGGCTGTCCATTTGGCAATCTCTAACATCAAGGCCATCTATAGTGATTGCGCCAGAATTTATGTCGTAAAAACGAGGCAGTAAATTTACTAAAGAAGTTTTACCACCACCAGAATTACCAACAAAAGCAACATTTTGCCCTACTTTGATTTCAATATTAATGCCCTTCAATACTTCTTTTCCATCAGAATAAGAAAAGCGAACATTTTCGTATTTAATCGCATCTTCAATTTTTTCTAATTTCTTTGCGTCTTCTTTATCAACAATTTCATTTGTTTGATCCATAATTTCAAAGACTCTTTCCATTGCTAAAAGGGAAAGCTGAACAGCTGTAAAAGAATTTCCCATTGCCTTCAATGGAGTATAAAGCATTAAAAGAGCTGCAATAAAGGAAACAAATTCACCAGGAGTGAGATACTTATTTAATATAAGGTATGAACCAAGCCAAATAACGCCAGCTATACCAAAAGAAACAACAAAGTGCATAAGCGGACTTAATATACCAGTTTTCTTTGTCATTTTCATTGTCAACTTAAATAGAAAGTCCAAGGTATTATTAAAACGCTTTGCTTGATGTTCTTGTAAATTATAAGATGACACAATTCTGTTGCCAGCAAAAGCTTCATTATATGAAGTCATAAGAGCTGAGCCAGATTGCACTGTTGATTTCATTAAACCTTTGATTTTCTTTCTTACTTGTGTAAGAGGGTAAAGGGCTATAAGCATAACAGAAATAGCAATAATTGAAAGCTCCCATGAATTCCATAAAAGCACGCAAACAAGTGATAAAGAAGAGAAAATTCTAGTAACAAGTAGCTTTACAGTGTTTAACAAGCCACTGCAGGCCATGTCTGCATCTGAATTATAACGCATTAAAACGTCACCAGAATTTGATTTATCAAATTTTGCAGTGTCATTGCGTAGAAGTTTTGTAAAAAGTGAGAGTTTTAACTTTCGTGAAATATTACCAGCTACCCAAGCGTTAAAATAGGCAGCTCCATAGTTACACGCACTTTGGAAAAATGAAAATGCTATAATTAAAAGAGGAATATGTGTTGCTTGTTGCACATTTTGCTCAATCATTACCGTATCCATAAATGGGCGTAAATACATAGCAATCACGGCATCCATCGCACCAACAGGCAAGGTAAGCAAAATAGCTAATAAAGCTCTATATCTATATGGATATATGTAGGGATACATACGCTTATAGTTTGCAACTATATTTAAATTTTCTAATTTTTCTCTAATTTTTTTTAGCATTATAATCCTCATAAATAAGAACATCTTAGGTTTTTTTGCCCTCAGATATGTTCGTATTTGTTTTCTATACATTTAATAGGCAAAAAAGTAAAGTAATAACTAAAGTATAAAAGTAATAGAGTAAAACTCAATAAGAAAAGTTGCATACAAATTTGATAAGTGTTATATTTTTTTAGGTGACTATTTTACTTTTTTTAACTAATACACTGTTATACATATCAAAAAAGGAGATTATATATGGATTTAGCAGAAGTTCGCTCAATAGCAAAAGAACGTTTTAAATCAAGTTGTAGGGTTTGCAAACATTGCGATGGCAAAGCTTGTTCAGGTGAAACCCCTGGCATGGGAGGCTGTGGCACAGGATCTTCTTTTCACAACAATGTCAATGCGTTAAAAAAAGTTCGTATAAATATGCGTCTTATTCACGAAGTAAAAAACCCTGATATCAGCACTCAAATATTAGGATTTAATTATGCTTTACCAGTTTTTGCAGCACCTATAGGCGGTATGCTTTACAATATGGCTGATGCTATTTCAGAGGAAAAATACATCAATGCAATTATTGAAGGTTCGAAAGAAGCTGGAATCATGGGTTGTGGTGGTGATGGCGTAGCTGATTACATTTATAAAGCCGCTTTTGAAGCAATGAAAAATGCAGATTTTCACGGTATTCCATTTTTAAAACCTTGGGATGATGAAGAATTTAATAGAAAGCTTGATGAAGCTTTTGAAATGAATGTTCCATGCATTGGTATGGATATTGATGCTGCAGGGCTTATTACACTTGCTCTACAGGGCAGGCCAGTTTCTCCAAAATCAACAAGCCAACTTACTGAAATTGTAAAAAAAGTGCATGCAAAAAACAAGAAATTTATTCTCAAGGGTATCATGACTGTAGAAGACGCAATTAAAGCCCATGAGGCTGGCTGTGATGCCATTGTTGTTTCTAATCATGGTGGACGTGTGCTTGACTATACCCCTGGAACTGCTGAAGTTTTACCAGCCATTGCAAGCAAGGTTAAAGGCAAGATGACAATCTTTGTTGACGGCGCTGTACGCGACGGTTTTGACATTATCAAAATGCTCGCACTTGGTGCAGATGCCGTTATGATTGGCAGACCTTATAGTATTGCAGCTGTTGGCGGCGAAAAAGAAGGTGTTGTGCTTTATACGGAAATGCTCAAAAATCAACTCAAGCAAGCCATGGTTTTAACTGGCTGTGCAAAGATTTCTGATATTAATAGTGATGTTATTTCAATAGATTAATCTATAGTTCCAATATTGTCACATTGAGTTTCTGCATTTTTCACTTGCACTAAAGCAGAAGTCAATATTCTGCCCTTAACTTCTTCAACCTTAATGATGAGTTCGCTTGTTTCAAATTCAAAACTGGTATCATCTTTGGGAATAGATCCATATATGCCAAAGACATAGCCAGTAAAAGTTTGATAGGTTTTAGTAGGAAGATCTATATTTAGTTTTTGCGCCACTAGCTCTAGTGGCGCAGTTCCATTAATGCGCCACATATCGCCTACACATACCACTTCTTGATCGTTCACTTCATCGTCATCAATATCGCCCACAAGCTCTTCAAGCAAATCATTTATAGTAACAATGCCATAGACTCCGCCGTATTCATCAATAACTACAGCGAGTTGCTCTCTTTTTAATTTCATTTGGCGAAAAACAACATCAGCATGCACACTTTTAAGTACATAATAAGGTTCTTTCATTATTGTATTTAATACATTTTCCTTAGTTTTCTCTTCTAAGTAAAAGTAATTCCTTGCTTTAATCACACCAATTACATTATCAATAGACCCATCACAAATAAGATAGCGTGCATGACGGCTTTTAAGCATTTCTTTTTCCCAATCCTCAACACTGTCTGAAAGCCATAATAAATCAAGTGTTGTTCGGTGTTTACTCACCATAGATATATCTAAATCATCGAAATCAAAAATATTTTGTATAATATCTTTTTCGTCTTTTTCAATAAATCCTTTTTGCATACCAGCATCAACCATCAAGATTATTTCCTCTTCGCTAAGCTTATCTTCATCAGCATCTGGGTTGATACCAACTAAGTAAAGTATTGCATTTGTTGACTTTGTTAAAAGCCAAACCAAGGGTGCTGTCATCTTAGCAACAAGTGAAATAAGCGAAGCAAGAGCAAGAGCGAGACTTTGAGATTTTTTCATTGCTATTCTTTTTGGTACAAGTTCGCCAAAAACTAAGGTCACATAAGAAAGCAAGAATGTGATAAGCACAACAGCAATAGCATCTAAAACTCTAAAATCCGCTTCAATTCCTAATTTTACAAAGAGAGCTACAACAGGATCTGAAAAGTTATCCGCAGCAAAAGCACTTGCAAGAAAACCTGAAAAAGTGATTGCTACTTGAATAGTAGCCAAAAATTTTGCTGGCTGTTCTGTAAGTTTAACTAAAGTAGTTGCTCTTTTATCGCCGCTTTCTGCAAGTTGCTTTAATTTATGTTCATTCATAGAAATTACTGCTATTTCTGCACAAGCAAAAAGTGCGTTACTCACAATAAGAAATAATTGTAAGGCTATTTGCCAAAAAATCTGATTATCCATAGTACTCTCCAATATATTCAGGTCGTTTAGTTTTTATAAAAATAAAGCTCTTACATTTGAATTTCTTCTAATTTTTCTTTCATAATTGCTTCAATGCACATAAAGTCAAATATATCATCAATTTCATAACATTGCCATCTCTCAAGCATATAATAATCCATATCTTCGGTATAAAAAGAGCGGTTTTGCATAAAAATATCTTTTTTAATCAAATAGATATAACCATAAGAAAAATAGGCTTTTCCTGCTGCTTGCCTTTGTGAAACTTGCTTTACATTTTCAATATAAGGCTCTAGTTTATTATCATTATTAATTTTTTTCAAAAAATCTGGATGAGCAGAATGCACTTCCCCCAAAGAAATAAGTGCGTCGCTTTCTGGCTTATTTAAAGCTTGCTCAATAGCTTTTGATAAATCTTCTTTTTTACGCAAAGGTGAAGTTGGTTGTAGTAAAAGAATATAGTCGTAAAATTCATTTTGCATTTCAAGCCTTTGTATCAACTCTTCAACAACATCAACAGAAGGCGTAGTATCTAAAGCAAGATGTGCAGGGCGTAAAAATGGCACTGTTTGATTGTATTCTTCAGAAATTTGTGCAATTTCTTTTGAATCTGTAGAAATAATAATTCTATCTATATAAGGGCAATGTTGTGCACTTTCTATTGTCCATGCTATAAGGGGTTTATCTAAAAGCATTTTTATATTTTTATTTGGCAAGCCCTTTGAACCGCCTCTTGCAGTTATTACAGCTAGTATCTTTTTATTATTATACATTTTTACCTTAAAAATTTATGTACTTTATATCTTGTTTTGCTTTTGCGTAATTTGCATTATTACCTATATCTAGCCAATAATCAAGAATTGGAAAATGTGTTACTTTATATGATTTTTCTATTAAAAGTTTAATAAAATCAGTTGCATCAAAATAAGTATCCTTAGGAATAAGTTTTACATATTCTTTCTGCATAAGATAAATGCCAGCACTAGAAGGATAATTATATGAAGGTTTTTCAACAATATCAATTATTTGATTCGACTGTACTTCGAGCACACCATAAGGAATATCTACTTTCACATCAAAGGTTGCTATAGAAAAGGAAGAATTGTTTTGCTTATAAGAAGTATAAAAATCCTCAAAATCTATATTTGTTAATATATCTGCATTTATAATGAGAATATCATTATTTTCAAAATTCTCAACATTCTCAACATTCCCAACTAGGCTCATAGAGCCCATTGTGCCTAGAGGTTTTTCTTCTTCAATAAAATATATCTTTATATTTTTATCACGATAATTTTCATTAATATATGAAATTATTTGATCTTTTAAATGATTAACAGATATATAGAAATTTTTTATACCAAATTTAATAAGCCTGTCAACATTATGGGCAATTATGGCTTTATTGTCTAATTCGAGCAAGGGTTTTGGGCAGGAGTAAGTATGTGGCTGCAAACGTAAACCTTTGCCTCCAGCTAAAATAAAGGCATCAAGAGGTAAAAAAGCCTTATATTTATCTATTTCAATAAAATCAATTATATGTTTATCTTCAGTAAGATATGGAATAATCATATAATTATTTTTTTTGAGTTTTTTTATATCTATATAATCGTTAAAGGAAGTGATAGAAAAAAATTCTGTATTCATTGCTTCTTTTACCGAAGAATCAAGTTTTTTGCCTTCAAGTAATGCTCTACGCACATCGCCATCGCTCACAGAACCAAGTACTTTGCCCTGTGCATCAAGCACAAAAAGAACAAAAGATTTCTCATGATTAAAGGTATTTAACCTTGCAATAACATCATGTATACTGCTTTTTTCATCAATAGAATTTAGCTCGATTCGCCTATACATTTTTTACCTTAACTATAATTTATATTGTATAAAATTCTTTATTATAGTTTTTTTTGTGTGTTTTTTCTAAAAAAATTAGAAGTTTTCTTACAATATTTTCCTTTGTACTTGCTTTTGCATAAGGATTTACGATATTTTCTAAATTAGCCTTATTTGGTAAATTTTGCAAGGCTTTTGCTATAGCATTTTTTTTAGCAGAACACTGAATAACACTCTTTGCTTGCGTTCTGCCTTTTTGCCTATTCCCTATATTGATTGTTGGCACTTTGAAAGAAGGTGCCTCCAAAATTCCACTTGAAGAATTGCCAAGAACGCAAGCACAATGCCTCATTACAGACATATATTTCTTTATTCCTAAAGAAGGCACAATCTTTATCTTGTCTTTATATTTACTTGCGTAGGCTTCAATCATTTCATTTAAAAGACTTGAATCCGTGTCTGCATTAGATTTTGTAAATAATGCAAGATACTTATCTTGCTCAATAATAGCGTCAAGCAAGGCTTTTAGCTGATCTTGTTGTGTATTTATTTCTTTTGTAACGGGGTGAAAGGTTGTCAGCAATACTTTACTTATATCAAGTCCAAATTCCTTGTCTAATTCTTCTTTAGAGTAAAAGTCTAAATTCTCAATATTTTCAATACTTAACGATCCCACATGAAAAACACTTTCTGGCATTTCGCCAAGTTGTATTACTCTCTTTCTATACTCATCACTTGAAGTAAAATGCAAAGCACTCATCTTTGTAATGCTATGCCTAAAAGCCTCATCAAAAGCCCCATAAGTGAGTTCACCTCCGCCTATATGGGCTATAGGGATATTGAGAATTGTGCATGCAGAGGCTACAGCAAAAATTTCGTATCTATCACCTAATAGTACAACAATATCAGGCTGTAAACTCTTTAAATATTGCCCTATCTTTGTTGTTGCATTTGCCATAGTTTGCAATATGCCTATATCAGTGTCGCTATCTATTATTTCAATGTATTCAATAGCTTCTATATTCTCTTCTTTTATTTCATCTATTTCTCTACGCGTATAAGCATGCTTTTTATCTACATGTGTTCCTGTGGCTATAACTTGCAGATTCACATTTTTTTCTTTACTTAAAGCAATAATTAAGGGTTTTAATATTCCAAAATCAGCTCTTGTAGATGTTATTACGCATATTTTATACATTTTTTTCTCTTTTTTATTTAAGCTCTATAGGAAATTTATTTGAATCCCCTTACTTATATCAACTTATTTTATAGAAATTTTTCTTCAATACACTCATCTTCACAATAATCTCGATGAGCCTTTTTGCCAATGATATTATCCCATTGCATTGGTGAAATACCATTTGCAGGCCTTTTTGCTATAATATTGTCTTCTGTAAATATTTCATTTTTCATTATTGTTTTATTTGCAACTATCGAACGCCTTGCAATTTCAATATTTTTAATTTCACTCTTACTTGCTTTTTTCTCGTAAGCGCCAAAGGCTTTTTCAATATTTCTTATAGATGAAACCATTTGTATTAATTCATTTTCTTCTATACTTGCCTTATGATCTGGCCCTTGCATATTTCTGTCAAGAGTAATGTGTTTTTCAATCACTCTTGCCCCGAACGCCACCGCCGCTAATGCTATTTCAATGCCTTGCGTATGATCTGAATATCCCACTGGCAATGAAAAAACTTCCTTCATAAGTTTTATTGCATTTAAATTTACCTCATCATAAGGACAAGGATACTCTGTAGTGCATTGCAATAATTCAACTTCACAGTCTTTTAAAATATGAAGAGCCTCTTTAATTTCTTCTAAATTTGCCATACCTGTTGATAAAAGTACTTTATGTTTGTAGGCATTAATCTTTCTTAAATAAGGAAGATTTGTGATTTCACCAGAAGGAATTTTAAAAAATGGAATATTTAATGAGTATAGAAAATCAACGCTTTGCAAGTCAAAGGCAGTAGAAAGAAAGATAATATTTTTTTCTTTACAATAATTTGCTAAAGAACAAAAGTCATCAAAAGCGAGAGTCAAATCTTGTAACATCTCTAGCTGATTTTCTTCGCTTTTACCTGCTTTTTTTTGGTATTCGGCTTTTTTAGCATGCACTGATACTACATTTTTTACTGCAGAAGTAGTTTGAAACTTAACACAATCACATTTTGCACGCACAGCCATATCAATAAGCTTTTTTGCCAAATCAAGTGAACCATTATGGTTTACGCCAGCTTCTGCTATAATAAATACCTTTTGCATATTTTTTCCTTACAAGCTTTTTAATATATTTGCCACAATTTTTAATGATTGTCAGTGAAAAAATGCGTGTTTCGGATTTTTTATCTGTGAAGCTTTTTAATAAGTGTATTTTGTTTTCTAACACCAAAAAGATAGAATTTCGCTCAAAGGCGAAAAAAATTGTGAGCTTGAGAGTTTTGTAAGGCAGAAAAATTTTTTATGAGGAGTGTAGATAGACCTACATGACTTTATACATATTGTTTTGGCACGCTTGTGCACAAAACCTCGTTCACAATTTGCGTCGAAATTGTTTCACTCGCTAAAGCCTTTATGAACTTCGTTCATATTACACAAAACAAGAGCGAAGACGAAAAAAATTGTGAGCTTGAGAGTTTTGTAAGGCAGAAAAATTTTTTATGAGGAGTGTAGATAGACCTACATGACCGAATAAAAAATTTTTCTAACACAACAAAAACTCAAGCTCACAATTTTTTTAGAACATGAAGAGCGATACCTGAGGAAAATAGGTAACAACTAACAACAATAATATCATAATAGCAATCATAGGGAAGGCATAAACCGAAAGCTCAGTGATCTTCGATTTTGTGATTCCAGAAGCCACAAAAAGGTTAACCCCAACAGGAGGAGTAACAAAGCCAATAGCTAAGTTTACAACCATGATGATACCAAAGTGTAAAGGTGATACACCAATTTTAATCGCAACAGGCAGTAGTATTGGAGCTAAGATAAGAATAGCAGCCAATGTTTCCATGAAGATACCAACAAAAAGTAATAAGATGTTGATAAGTAGCAATAAAACCAACTTATTTTCTGATATAGATAAAAGCATATTTGTAATCATTACAGGCACATTTTCTAAGGTCATAATATTACCAAATAATGTCGCCATCGCAATCAAAACAATAATAGTTGCAGAGGTTTGTGCTGAACTTACGCAACAGTTTATAACATCCATAATGCTCAGCTCTCTGTAAATGAATACACCAACAATAAGTCCGTAAAGTGCAGCTATCGCAGCAGCTTCTGTAGGTGTCATAAGTCCGCCATAGATACCACCCAAAACAATAACAGGCACTAATAATGCGAACTTTGCGTCCCAAAAAGCTTTTACTATAGTTTTAACACTACGCTCTCTTTCTTCACCTTTCCAGCCACGTTTACGTGAATAAAGATAGGCATAAATCATGAGTGCAAAGCCAATAAGTAGGCCTGGCACAATACCACCAATAAAGAGGTCGCCAACAGAAACCTGGGTTGTTACACCATAAACAATAAATGGATTACTTGGCGGAATCATAACGCCAGTTGCACCAGCAGCGGCGATTAAAGCACCACAAAAATATTTATTGTAGCCTCTTTCAATCATGGTTGGTACTGTAATAGCACCGATAGCGGCAACTGTTGCTGGCCCTGAGCCAGAAATAGCACCAAAAAACATAGAAGTTCCAACGGCAGTTAAAGCCAAACCACCATGCAAACCGCCTAACATCTCATCAGTAAGGTTTAGCAAACGTTTTGACAAACCGCCAGCTCCCATGAATGAACCAGCAGCAATAAAAAATGGAATAGAAACAATAGGAAAGGAATCTATCGAAGCAAATGCTACTTGAGAGATATATTCTATTGGTAGAGTTTCAGCGGTGATAATAGTTGCTATAGCTGAAAGAGCTAATGCAATAGCAATAGGCACACCTAAAAGTGCGAGCACTACAAAATAAGTAAATATTACAGGTAGTGGCGGTATATAATCATATAAAAAAGGCGGCGGTGATGGAAAACCTAAAGACATAGCCCATAACACTGGGTAAAGCGGTAACCATACCATTATCGCCAAGATAAAACCTATAATAGAGTCAACAAATCCACATACTTTACATTGTTTATATATATCTTGCACTAATCTAAGTATCATAAGTCCAAAGCCAAAAGGAAATATGAGATAAGGAATAAGAAAAGGCATATCAAGAGCAACAGAATATTGTGGGTATTTTAGCAATCTTTCAAGCTGGCCAAAACCAGTATAAAAAATAAGAACAGCAAAGAGCATAAAACAACAATCCGCAATAATCCATGATATTTGCTGCCATCTTGAAGGAAGGGCATCATATAGAATATCAACTCTAATTGACGAACGATGCTTAATTGCAAGTGGAAGAGCAAGGTAAGAAATCCAGATAAATATAAACCTTGTGGCTTCTTCAGCCCAAACCATTGCAGAGGCAGAATCTGTGATTTCCGCTAAAAAATATCTAT
>CAYJHN010000010.1:15341-21892 GCA_964369985.1 uncultured Desulfovibrionaceae bacterium
TCAGCAAACCAATTACTAAAAAAATCTTCTCAAAATTTTCATCTAACCAATGTAGAATTGAAAATTTTTGATGTGGAACATGATTTTCAACTATATCCATAACATCCTCCCACGAAGTTAAGAATTTTCAAAAAACAGTGTAGGCCACCCCAAGCAGCCTACACTCTACACAAAATTATTTTTGTGTTTCTTGAATAAGCATAAGGAGGTTTTGTGGTAAGTCTTTCATGAATTTATCACGAACTGGCTGAGTTTTTTCAACAAGTATTTTTCTTTCTTCAGGTGAAAATTCTACAACTTCAATACCAGATTCCTTCCACTGAGCAAGAGTATCAGCTTCTCTTTTATTAGCTAAAGCATGCTGCCAAGCCATTGCTTCTGTTGCTGATTCACGTAAAATTTTACGTTGCTCGTCTGTGAGTGCGTCCCATTTTTCTTTATTCATGAAAAGGTGATGCATTGAATAAGTTTGTTTTGTGTCAGTTGCGTATTTCAAGATTTCAGAATGTTTCGCTTCGTGCGACATTGCAGCAGTGTTTGCAACTGAATCAACAACGCCTTGTGCTAAAGCAGTGTACACTTCACTCCACGCAATAGGAGTTGGAATCATGCCAAATGAATCAGCTATAGCAACTTCGATAGGTGAATCAGTTGTACGAATTTTCATTCCGCGTAAATCAGCAGTACTATTGATTGGTTTTTTCACTGATTGGAATGAACGATAGCCATAGTCACTGTAGATAAGAGGTTCTAAGCCAATGCTATTAGCAATTTTACGAATTTCTTCGCCTAATTCACCATTTTGTAAAGCATCAAGAAATTTTGTTGTATTTTCTGCTGATGTTACATAAGGAAGATCTAATACCATGAAATTTTTGTGGAAACCAGCCAAAGCAGGAGTTGGCAATGAAACTAAAGGTATAGTGCCTGATTGCACAGCTTCACCTAAAGTACGATCATTTCCTAAAACAGCGTTACCAAAAACTTCAACTTGGATTTTGCCACCGCTTTTCTCTTTCACAATTTCAGCAAATTTCAAATAACCTTGTCCGATACTGTGGTTTGTAGAAATTGCAAAACCCAGTCGAAGCTTTAAAGGTCTTCTTGCATCTGCATTTGACACTGTCACTAAAACAAATGCCGCACACAATAAAACAGTCAAACAATTAAAAATTTTCTTCATACCGTAAACTCCTCATAAATTTTTTACATAACAAAAAGATATAAATAACTTTTATCACATATTAATTAAATAAATATCATAAAATAATAATGATTGTCAATCCTAATAAAAATAATCTATCAACTAGGCTATTTTCTTGTATTTATTTTTTATCATGTTTATAAATACATTATTATCTGCTTTTTTATATAGATTCCTATTTTCTTTATATAAAGAACTTGACTTTCACTTAATATAAGAGTTAACTGATAAAAAGCAGATTTTTACACTTTTTTATAAGGATAAGCAATGCAATTAGAAAATAAAAGAGTCTTAATTACAGGGGCAGATGGTTTTATAGGCTCGCATTTATGCGAGAGCTTAGTTAAAGAAAATTGCCATATCAAAGCCCTAAGCCAATATAATTCTTTCAATAATTGGGGTTGGCTTGAAGATGTTTCAGCAATAAATGATATAGAAGTCCTTTCTGGTGACGTGCGAGATTTGCAATATATAAAAAGAATTTCAAAAGATGTTGATCTTATTTTTCATTTAGCCGCACTTATAGCTATACCCTATTCTTACATCGCGCCTGAAAGTTATATTGATACAAATATCAAGGGCACACTCAATCTTTGTCAAGCAGCATTAGAAAATAATGTGAAAAAACTATTAGTTACCTCAACAAGTGAAGTTTATGGCTCTGCTCTTTATGTTCCAATTGACGAAACACACCCTTTACAAGCCCAATCACCCTATAGTGCAAGCAAGATAGGAGCTGACGCCCTTGCACATAGTTTTTATTCTTCTTTTGATTTGCCTTTAACTATTGTCAGACCTTTTAATACTTATGGTCCAAGGCAATCAGCAAGAGCTGTGATACCAACAATTATCACGCAAATCGCTAGTGGTAAAAAGCAGATACAACTTGGTGATTTGAGTCCTACAAGAGATTTTAATTATGTCAAAGATATATGTAAAGCCTTTATAATGCTTGCAAAAAATGATAATTGCCTAGGCGAAACAATAAATATTGGTTCAAATTCAGAAATTTCAATAAAAGACACATTAGAACTCATCAAGAAAATTATGCAGAGTGATGTTGAATTTATTACTGATTCTTCGCGTATTCGCCCTGACAAATCTGAAGTTAATCGCCTTTGTTGCGATAATACAAAGATAAAAGAACTTGTTGGCTATGAAGCTGATTATAGTCTTGAAGAGGGTTTGAAAGAATGTGTAGAATGGTTTACTAATAAAAAAAATCTCAAAAAATATAAGGCGGATATATATAATGTCTGATTATATTCCTCTATCAGTGCCATGCATACAAGCAAAGGAACAAGAATACGTGAGGCAAGCTATTGAAAGCACATGGCTTTCAACAGCAGGCCCTCTTATAAAAGTTTTTGAAGAAAAGCTTGCAAAAAAAGTTAAAGTAAAAGATATCTGTGCCTTACAGTCAGGCACTGCTGCCTTACATCTCGCACTTATATTGGCTGATGTGAAAGCAAATGATGAAGTTCTTGTGCCAACGCTCACCTTTATCGGCGGTGTAAATCCTATAAAATACCTTCAGGCAGAAGCTGTTTTTATGGATTGTACTGATAATCTTTGCTTAGATGTTGATAAAGTTGAAAATTTCTTAGAAAATGAGTGTCTAATACGCGATAATAAAGTCTATAATAAATCCAGCAATAGACAAATAAAGGCCATTATTGCTACGCATATATTTGGCAATATGGTAGACATGCAAAAACTTATGCCCTTAGCTAAAAAATACCATTTAAAAGTCATCGAAGATGCAGCAGAGGCACTTGGTTCTTATTGCATAAAAAGTAGTCAATATACTGGAACTTTTGGAGATTTTGGCATTTATTCCTTTAATGGCAATAAAATTATTACAACAGGAAATGGCGGTGCATTAACAGCAAAAAAGAAAGAAGATGTGCAAAAAGCACGCTATCTTGCAAACCAAGCAAAGGACGACACACTTTATTATACACACAATGAAGTGGGCTATAATTATGGAATGTCTAACATACAAGCAGGTTTAGGCTTAGGACAATTAGAACAATTAGAAGATTTTATAAAGATAAAGAAAGAAAATTATTTATATTATAAAGAAGCAGGCTTAAAACTCTTGGATTTTGACAAAGAAATAAATTCAAACTACTGGTTTTATTCACTTGTTACAAAAAACAGAGATAAATTATTACACTATCTCGAAGAAGAAAAAATACAAAGCCGTCCATTATGGAAATTGATTCATACATTAAAGCCATACGAACATTCACAAGCCTATAAAATAGAAAAAGCTTATTTTTATTATGAAAAAATACTCAATATCCCCTGTAGTGTTGGAATAAAAAAGGAAGAAATTGAACGTGTTATACATGTATTAAAGAAAGCAGAAGCTCTTTTTAGCTAATAATACAAAGCTTTACACTTTTCTTGACAAGAGAATAAAGATTAAATACTCTTATTCTATCCTATTATAAAGAGATTTTTATGAATATTTTGATAGCTGCTTTAAGTCCAGTATATTTACCACAAAACATTAAATATATGTTAAATTCGTGGGTTAATGCATTAAAGCAAGCTGAAAATATTGAAGTAGCATGCCTTGTTTCAGAAAATCTTATTGAAATGGATAAAGAGCAAAATCATTTAAAAGATTTAAATACAATTTCATTTATTTATGATGACTATGTGCCTGAAACAATGAAACTTTTAACTGAAGAAAAACTTATAACAGCTCAAAATGTTCCAAGTCCGCTTTTGCATATAGCTAGAGACACATTAACGAGTGAAGACGAAGATTTTTATTCTCAAGCTCTTATAGAAAAAACGAAAAATTTTATTCCAGACATTATTATTTCCTACCATTCTGGCACAAATCTTTTACAAAAAACATTTCCACATGCTCTACTACTTTTTATGGAAAATGGCATTTTTTCACGTGCTCCTTTTCCTCACACTCTCTATTTAAGCCCTTATTCTTCTGTTTGGCATGCCTATATTACAAAATATAAAGATGAAATTACAAAGCTTAATATAGATAAAAAAGAAATAGAAAAGTTACAAGAAACAAAGAAAAAAATCAAAGATTGCATTGAAAGTCAGTCGCCTATAAAGCATGAACTACTTGCCCTCAAAAAGAAATTTCGCAAGCTTCTACTTTTGCCTCTTGCCTCTGGTGGCGCGCATGTGAGAAGTAAGTTTTCTACAGAATTAGAATTATTGCACTATGTTCTTGAAAAAACACCAAAAGACATAGGCATTATTTTAACAAAGCATGACTCATTTAAAGGCGAACCAAGCCCAGAATATTTAAAGAAATTGCAGGAAAAATATCCTAATCTCATCTTTTTTGACTATTTAAATTCACTACAATTTGCCTCATCTTCTCTCTTTTTTATGCCACATATTGACGCGATCATTGGCTTATATTCAGGTGTTGCTCTTATGTCCTTAATGTGGGATATTCCTATTCTTTCTTTTGTAGATACTATGCACGATGCCTATAAAGAAGAGCTAAACATTGAAGATATTGAAGAAATTTTCCATATTGATTATAAAGAAAAAAATACCTTTCTTTATTGGTATCTCACGCATTATGTGCTCTTTATGGAAAGAATGAATGACAGTAAATGGATTTCGCAATATTTCCATGAAAAACTCACTCATTATAAAAAATTTAATGCTGATTTTTCATATTATAACAAAAAAGAAGATATTTTTGAAATCTGCGATTATTTATACGAATATGTAAATGAATACTATCTTCAATGCTCACATAAAGACGAAATTTTATTAAAAAGCTATTTAAAAGGTAAAAATATAGAAGATATGCACAATTTGCACTTTGCTGCAATTAAAGGAAATATTTTTGAAGCGCAAGAAATACTTAAAAGAAATGTGAATATCAATATAAAAACAAAGGAGATGCAAACTCCTTTACACTTTGCTGCTGAATACGGGCATAGTAAATTACTTATATTCTTGCTTGAAAATAAAGCTTATGTAAATTCTCGAGATAGTAAAGGAATCACCCCTCTTTACCTAGCTTCTGAAAATGGGCATACAGAAATTGTAAAACTTCTTTTAGAAAAAAAAGCGAATAAAGAAGTAACAACAAATGATGGACTTAAAGCCCTAGATATTGCAAAAAAGCTAAACCACGCTGAAATAATTGATTTATTACATTAATTCTAAAGAAGTAGGCAAAAAATGGTAACAAAAGAACAACAAGCAAATATTGAAAAAGCATGGACAAATGTACAAAGAATAGCAGGCACGGATCCAGGTGCACACCCAACTATTCGCAGGCATATTTGTAAGCGAGTTTGTGGAAAACTTGTCGAAGATTATAATTTTGGAAAAGCTAAACTTTTAGAATTAAACAGAAAATTTACAAAAGCTCTTTCAATTGGTTGTGGCAATGCTGCAAAAGAAATGGCTATGATTGAGGCTGGCATCGTTGAACACTTTGATTTATTTGAATTTTCTAAAGAAAGAATAGAAGAAGGCATAGCATTAGCGAAAGAAAAAAATATTGCAGATAAAGTTACTTTTTATAATGCAGATTTTTTCTCATCAAAGCAAAATATATCAAAGTCTTACGATTTAGTTTTCTGGTCTTCTGCCCTTCATCACATGATGAACACAAAAATAGCTATAATGACATCTTACGATATATTAAAAGACGATGGCTATTTTTATATGGACGATTATGTAGGTAAATCACGTTTTCAGTATTCAGATTTAGAACTTTTTATTGTAAATGCCGTGCGTGAAGCCTTGCCCGAAGAATATTTTAATATTCCAAATACAGATAATCAGAAATTTTTCCGTAATGTTGGCAGAATTTCATTAGAGAAAATCATGCAAATTGATATTTCAGAAGCAGCGGATTCTGAAAATATTATCCCTTCTATTGAAAAAGTATTCCCACACGCAAAAATAATACATTATGGAGGACTTATCTTTCACCTTGTCTTGCGTAATGTTATTGTAAACATACCTGAAAATTCTGAAGATCTGCAATACTTGCTTGACCTCGAAGACGATACAATAAAGCATAATTTTCACCATTACGCATTTTGCCTATGCCCAAAAAAAGCGTGAGCAAAGCGAACAAAGGCTTTAGCGAGCGAATCAAAAACGACGTTTTTTGCAAGGGATTATTCCTACACGAGGTTTCGTCCACAAAGTGGCAAAACAAATAGTTTAAAGTCGGCTTGAAATAAAAAGCGATTCCTTGAAAGATTTTTCCTTTCGCTTTGCTCATTTAAAATCTTTCGGCAAGTCGCTCCTAGCTAAAGAATAAAGTTCTAGCTACGCCGACAAAAGGCAACGACAATGTATTTAAATAGTGAATAAGACT
>CAYJHN010000011.1:0-3098 GCA_964369985.1 uncultured Desulfovibrionaceae bacterium
TATTACTTATTTGTTACATACTTATCTTGTAAATATTCAAGACGTTCATAAAGTTCACAGCCAAGATCAAAAGCTTCTTGTTTAAATTCTTTGCCTTGTGCAAGAGCATCAATACCTGCTTTCACTTTTTCAGGTGTAGCTGGTAATGTTGTGATACGCACATTTGTTGCATTTTTGATAGCATTCATAACAGCAACGTGAGCACAGCTTTGGAAGCCTTCAGCACAACCAGTTGAACCATGCGGTCCATTTTCTCTTGGTGTTATATTAAATTCTACATTAATATTGTCTGGCACTTCATTACAACGCACAACACCTGCACCACGCAAGGTTTCATGTTTTTGCATATCGTCGTAATCTTCTGTAAGAGCAAAACCAATACCGTGAGCAAAGCCGCCCCAAGCTTGGCCAAGCACAGCATGTTCACTACCGATTGTGCCTACGTCTGCCATAATATTACCATTTTCAACTTTTACCTTGCCAGTTTCAACATCAACTGAAACTTCAACTACTGTTACCACATAGTTTTGGGCAACATTACCATAACCATGTCCTGTATCAGGGTGGATATCAGTATATTTATCTTCATAATGGCCATAGAAACGAGTTGGTAAACCTTCTGCTTCCATTTCTTCCCAAGTGCGGTATGAGCCATCGTCTTTTTTCATTGCTACAAGCATTTGTGTTGCAGCATTGATAATTGCAAGCCCAGCAACATGGTGCGAACGTGAACCAGAAGCAGAACCAGTGTCAGGGCAAGTGGCTGAATCGTTCATAATAAGGTGAATTTGTTCTTGTTTGATATCAAGAACTCTTAAAGATTCGTGAGTATGAGCAACAAGACCAAAGTCAGCACCTTGGCCAACATCTGCCCATGAAGCATATACATTGATTTCGCCGTCTTTGCGTAATTCTAAATCTACCTTAGCAGCATCAGGCACTTTTGAAACATGGTAACCACCAAGAGAAATACCAACACCGTATTTTACTTTGTCAGTAGACAATTCTTTTGCTTTTTTCTTGCCTTCTTCGTAGTAAGGGCGAGCCATATCCATTAATTTATCCATCACATAATCACGGTAAGGCACAGAAGTTGTTGATAATGTGCCCTCTTTAGCTAGGTTTTTATAGCGGAATTCAAATGGATCCATATTCATTTTTTCAGCAAGCATTTCAATAATTTGCTCACTCATCATATAGGTTTGTGGCGAACCAAAAGCTCTATATGCTGTACCAAAGTTTGCATTTGTAAATGCAGTACGAGTAAGAGCACGCATATTTGGAATATCATAATAATAACCAATAAAACGGATTACTTTTGTTGTAAGTGCGCCAGCCATTTCACTATATGCACCGTGGTCAATACCTTGTAAGCAATCCATAGCAAGAAGTTTTCCTTCTTTATCACATGCTAAGCGAGCATTTGAAAATACTGGAGCACGTTTACCTGTGATATGTTGCTGTTCTTCATAGCTAAGATCAAGAGAAACAGGCGCGTCTAATGCAAGCGCACAAACAGCTGTAAGAGCGTAGTTTGCTGGCGACATGCTATAACCAAAACTACCACCAGCTGGATTGCCAATTACTCTGATTTTTGAAGCTTCAAGACCGATAGCATCTGCCATTTGTCCAATGATACCAAAAATAAACTGTGTTTTACACTGAATTGCAACGCCACCATCTTGCGGATAAGCTTGCACGACATCTGGTTCGATTGGTAGATGCGGTTGTCTTGTTGTGCTAAAAGCACCTTCAGCAACTACAACATCATCTCTTTCAAAAATTGGGCGTGGATCTTCGCCTTTGTAAAGAGGAAGTTCCATGTATACGTTTGGAATTCCAGCATGAATTTCTTCTGCATCTTTTTTGGCAGCGTCAATAAAGTTGAGCATAGGTGTTTTTTCAGTATAATTCACTTTTACTTCTGCTGCAGCTGCTCTTGCTTCTTCGCGTGAAGAGGCTGCAACAACAGCCACAACATCACCGTATCTAAAAACTTCATTGTCAGCAATTACAGGACGTTCTTTACCATGACATAAAGAATGAACAACACCTTGTGCTGCAAAGAATCTATTTGTACCCTTTACGTCTTTTGCTGTAATAACAGCTTTAACGCCTGGCATTGCAAGAGCTTTAGCATCATCAATACCATTAATAGTTGCTCTGTGCACTTTTGCAATAACTGGTGCTAAGTGGTAAGAGCCTGAAGGCATTTTTAAAGCGATATCTGCACCAAATTCACAAGAGCCAGTCACACGTGACACACCCTTAGGTTTTGAAAATGCAGAACCATATACTTTACCGTCTGCAGGTAATTTAGGATTAATATCTTCAATAGATTTTTCGCCACGCATTACTGCTGCTGCTTCCATAACTGCATCAATAATTGGCTTATAACCAGTACAACGGCAAATATTATTATTTTTTGTAAACCAATCACGCACTTCTTGACGTGTTGGATTTAAATTTGACATAAGCAAAGCTTTTGCTGAAAGAATAAAGCCAGGTGAGCAAAAACCACACTGCACAGCAGCATAGGTGAGAAAGGCTTGTTGTAATGGGTGAAGATCTGTCGCCGTGCCAACACCTTCGATGGTTTCAACAACAGCATAATCATTAATACTTTTCATTTTGCGAAGGCATGCACGAGTAAGCTTGCCATCTAAAATAAGGCTACAAGCACCACAATGTCCTGATCGACATGCAGCCTTTGTACCAGTTAAACCAATTCTACGCAAAACATCAACAAGCAATTCCTGCTCATCGCAAATGACTTCACGCTCCACTCCATTAACCCAAAGAATAGCTCTCTTCATAACAAACCTTCTCACATTTAAATGTTAAACACAATCTCCAATAATGTTAGGAACATAACACAAGACTAATAATTAGTCTATATTTTATTAATAAATTATCAAAATAATTTATTCTTTATTTTTCAATAAAAAGCTCTGATTTAGCAAATTCTGAAACATGGCAATTAAGATTTTCTAATGCCATAGTCTTTACTGTTGCATGATCAAGCACAATAACATTAATGTTATTAGCATTAAGCATAAGAATTGACTCTTGTTCGATACAGCATGTAACGAGCACGT
>CAYJHN010000011.1:3108-8335 GCA_964369985.1 uncultured Desulfovibrionaceae bacterium
TTTTTCTCGATAATAGCATTTAAAGAATCACAACAAGCAAATGCAAAAACTGCAACACTTTCGATATCTTTCTTGTTACCGTAAGAAGTTACTTTTGAAAGCTTTAATTCAGACTTAAGATTTTTTTCAAATGCTGAAGCTGAAAGAGCTTTAATAGAACCAAATCTGCCATAACCTTTTTGGTTTCTTTTTTCTTCTAAAGGATAAACATCGTTTTCAACTTCTTCGTAAGGGTGAAGTTCCCAAAGTTTATCAACACAAGCTTGTACTTGATGTTCTGGAATAATCATTTCAAATCTTTCAACATCAATCTTAGCTAAAACACCTACTTCACCAACATATGGATCTGAACCAGGCATAGTCATAAACCATTGGTGGCCATACATACAGTCAGATACTTGAGAATAAGTTCCAATATAACCAGCGCCTTGTGTTCCATCTTCAACACCCATTTTACCAAGAGCTTGATGAACTTTTTCTGTGTGCTTTTCTTCCATTTTAGGAATACAAGTAACTAATTTGTAGCATTTTTCTTCAAAAGTAATTGTATGAATTTCTTTATTTAAAAGTTTAGCACTGTCAGCAATTAAAGCTTCATAGCCTTTTGAGCAAGTATCTAAATCATTTTTAATAATATAAAGAGCAATATCTTTTTTTACTAATTTTCTAATAAGTGCATCTTTTGCGCTTACTTGCATATTTGTGTAGCAAATAATGAGTTCACTTTTTGTTTCAATTGCTTTTTCAATGCTTGCTTCAGTTAAAGCAAGAACAATAAGAACCTTTTTTACTTCGCTTTCACAATCGCCAACAACAAGATTTCTCGCCTTATCTGCTGGCATAACATTTGATACATATTTATCAATTTTGTCTGTAATTTCGAATAATTTCATTTCCTAACTCCTAGTTATTTTATATATAATTACCTAAATAGGCATTATAAACACATTTATCAGCACTTTCATATTATGAAACATGATTTCAAATAATATTTAAGCATTTATTTTTGATAACTTTTTACTCTTTTTTCCAAAAAGTTAAAAATTAAAATCTAGATAATTGCTCTTATTTTTTGAGTTAAACGTTGAATATTTCAAGTGAATTTAAATTTTTTATTCTCATAAGAATAAAAAACATCTTATTTTTAAACATATTAAAATATATTTTTTTATTTGTAATATAAGTTCTACTATAAGTCAAGTGCGATTCTTTGCTTATTCTCGTATTTATGGCATGTCACATGTGAAAAAAACAACTTAGTTTTCGTGTTTTTATTGATTTTTTCTATTTATTATTCATAATAATTTTTACTTGAAATTAATTTTCAAATAACGAAATAACTTCTATCCGGCTTTTAGAGCCAAAATAATAAGATTTTTTTATCAAAAGTTCACTTGTGAAAAAAAAATATTGTTGACACAGCACTTTAGCTCTGCTACATTTCAATAAAGCTTTATTGGTGCGTATGATATTTATCATCTGTTTGTTTAATTTTAACATTTGGAGTAAGAGTATGAAATTATATTTTTTTGAAGCTGGCATCCTTAAATCACAAAAGCAATTCTTCACATTCGGAAAAGGCATTGGACAAGAATTTGACGTTCCTGTACCATTTTATTTTATCGACCACCCAAAAGGCAAAGTGCTTTTTGACACAGGTAACGCTCTTGAAGTAGTTGATAATAAAGAAGAACATTGGGCAGGAATCGTTGGTGCATACAATCCTGTAATGACAAAAGAACAATATTGCGTAAATGCACTTAAAAATATAGGTGTTCAGCCAGAAGATATTGATTATGTAATTTTATCACATCTTCATTTAGATCACGCTGGTTGCGTTGGACAATTCCCAAATGCTAAATATATAGTTCAAAAAGATGAAATCCATTATGCTTATGTGCCTAATTCATTCATGAAACTTGCTTATATCCGTAAAGATTTTGACAAAGATGTTAACTGGTATTTCTTAAATGGTTGGGAAGATGATAATTTTGATCTCTTTGGCGATGGCAGCATAAAAACTGTTTTCACACCAGGACACACTCCAGGCCACATGTCTTTATTAGTTGATTTACCAAAATCTGGTAAATTCCTCATCACAGCAGATTCATGCTATACTTCTGAAAACCTTAACGAAAATGTTATGTCAGGACTAGCATGGAACTTTGGCGAAGCTGAAAGAACAATGCAACGTATTCACCACATTCGTGATGAACTCAATGCAAAAGTTGTAGTTGGACACGATCCTGAAGAATGGAAACAATACAAACAAGCTCCTGAATATTACGAATAGAATATATTTATTTGTCAGAAGTTTAAACCTATAATAATATTAGTCAACCGGAGTTATAAGCATGGCTTTAGAATTTATTCGTTGCACACCAAAAATTGTTTTTGGTAATGGTAGCATTAAAACAATTCACAATGAATTAGCAGAATTAGGCAGCAAAAATGTTTTTATTATTACAGATCCAGGCATTGTAAAAGCTGGCTTATGTGATGTACTTGAAAGCGTACTCAGAGAAAACGGCATTTCTTTTTCTCGTTACGATGAAGTTGAAGCAGATCCATCTTATGAAAGCGTAGAAATGATTTTATCAAAATTTAAAGCATCTGCTGCAACAGCGATCATCGGCTTTGGTGGTGGTTCAGCACAAGACGTTGCTAAAGGCGTTGCAGTTGCTGCAACAAACGAAGGGCCTTTCAAAAAATATTTTGGTATAAATCTTATTCCAAATAAAGGCGCGCCACTTATTCTTGTACCAACAACTGCTGGCACAGGAAGTGAATCAACAACTATAGCAATCTACTCAGATAATGAAGAAAAATTGAAAAAAGGCGTTGTAAGTCCGCACTTACTTCCTGCTGTTGCTCTTTTAGATCCTGAACTTACTTTAGGCGTTCCACCTGCAATTACAGCTGCTACTGGTATGGATGCTCTTATCCACGCTGTTGAAGCTTATACTTCAGTAAATGCTACACCTATCACAGACATGTATGCTATTGAAGCTATTAGACTTATTGTAGATAGCTTACGCACAGCTTATGCAAATGGCAACAATATTGAAGCAAGAAGCCAAATGCTTCGCGGTTCTTTACTTGCTGGTATCGCATTTGGTAATGCTGGTGTAACAGCTGTTCACGCATTTGCCTACCCTATTGGTGCTGAATTCCACATTCCTCACGGTGTTGCAAACACAATTATGTTTGTACCTGTAATGGAATTCAACTATTTAGGCAACTTAGACCGTTTTGCTGATTTAGCTGAAATGTTTGGTGTTTGCCCAGATGGTAAAGACAAACGCACTCTAGCTCTTGAAGGTTTAGAAGCTATCCGTACTCTTGCTCTTGATCTTAATGTTCCACAAAACCTTAGAGATTTTGGTGTGAAAGCTGAAGATGTTCCTGCTCTTTCAGAGGCTGTATTACTTGTAACAAGACTTCTTGCTAATAACCCAAGAAAAGTTACATACAAAGACGCTGAAGCCATTTATACTAAAGCATTATAATAAAATAGAAAAATACAAAAAATACAAAAAGGCACATTTTTATAAATGTGCCTTCTTTATGTATTAAATTATGTGGTATAATTAGAATGTATTAAAACTACTTTAAATGCAAAGACTTCAAACAAGGGGAAGAGCTTTGTTTGAAGTCTTTAGCAATGGGAGATACGTCTGCAATTAACCATACTTATTTACTTTTCTGCTTAAAGTAAGAAGTGTGGTTAATTGCTTTCGATGGGAGAAAAGAATACGAGGAGAAAGAATTCTAGAATGTATCCCAAATTGTATATTTATCAGCGAGGTTACCGTCGGAATCAAATTTTAATTCTCTTGGTTCTTCTACTAATGTATAACCAGGTTTATCAATAATTTTATCAACAACAGCCTGAGATACGAGGAGTTTTTCTAAGGTTAACGTATCTCTAATTCTACAGAATAATGGATCTTCATCAAAGGTATTACCTTTGAGCAATGCCATACACATTGCACCGTAATCATTAGGCATAATTGGAGGAATTGAAACGTCTTTCACTGTTGCTGGATCAGTTAATCCATTGAGATAAGAAGTTTCTAAATTGAGGTTATCAAAAATCTTTTGTGTAATGTAATCTGCTGCACCCATACCATTACCATTACCATAAGCTTCTTTTGTAAGGTTTAGCACGCAAAGGCCGCCCATCTTGATGTCGCCAGTTCTGCTAGTAAGGTAACGACCTGTAATATTTGGATCCATGCCAGGGCCAGAAATATTTTTACCCATATAATCAACTGATAAAGCGTGCATTTCTTTTAAAGGTAAGTCAGGCATACATGTTTTTGCGTATTGCAAAATTTCAGTATCTTTTTCCATAAGTTTTTCATGCGGCACACATTCAAGCAAAGCTGTTCCGTGTAAAGCATTTTCAACTATAGCTAAAGCACCAACAAGATGAGGCATTTTTTCTAAAATAACTTGACTCATACCAACCATGATACCAGGGAAGAAGTCATAACCTAAGCGATGGCAAGTTTCAGCACAAATGTGTTTACCACAACCAATTGTGAGCATTTTACAAAAACCTGATTCATGTGGGCCAGTGAAGCCAGGATGCGGTTTGATACGAGATAAAAAGAATACATTATCAGCAGCAAAACCAAATTTATCAAAATAGGCATTGAGTTTTATACCCTTTACACCAGTTTCATATTCACCAACAACAGTTGCTTCCATATCAGATTTAATAGGACAACCAGCAATTTCTTCTGTTACGCCAACTGAAGCTAATTGTCTTACTTGACCTTCTGCAGTTGCACCGCCATGGCTACCCATTGCAGGGAATATAAAGGGCTGCATTCCTTTATCTTTAAACCAATCTACTGTGGCTCTTGTTATTTCTGAAAGGCTAGTAATACCGCGTGAACCAATACCAATACCAATAGTGCCGCCTTTTTTTAATTTAGATTCAATGCCTGATTCTTCCATAGTTTTACGAACTTCTGAAACAACATCTGTGATAGAATCAACAATAAATTCTCTTCTTACTTTAGCCAGTTTTGGTAGTTTTGCGTTACGGTAAATGTAATCAATGCCCATAATAAACCTCATTTGTAAAAGTGAATAGTGTGAAAAAACATAAAAACTCTGAACCTCAGTAAATAAAGAAGGCAGTTTTTATAATTTGAAAATTAATTTTATTATAGTGAAAAAAAGATTGATGTCAATAGACTTTTTATGTATCATA
>CAYJHN010000011.1:8345-20786 GCA_964369985.1 uncultured Desulfovibrionaceae bacterium
GGAAAACAGCTTATTATTTTTTTAATATATAATATTTTTATTATAATATAAGCATCTTATAACTATACACAATTTACCAAAGAAGGTGTATTATGCTTTCACCCAAAATTTTTCTTTCCTTATTATTAGTTGCTTTCATTTGGGGTTTCAACCCTTTTGCCAACAAGCTGTTATTATCTTATGGTACTTCGCATACCTTTATGTTTATAAGATATCTTCTTACAGGGCTCACCATTCTTTCGTATTTACTTTATAAAAGAAAAATCAAACTACCTACATTAAAAAACTTTTTTATTTTTAGTATATTAGGTATACTTGCTGTTCCTATAACAATGTATCTTTGTATTGAAGGCTTGCAATACTCTACTGTAACAAATGCTGCTTTGATCAATTCAATTTCACCTATTATCATTTCTGTTTCTGCCTTTATTATATTTAGGGAAAGCCTCTACCCATTACAATGGTTTGGTATTGTGATGGTGACCTTTAGCACTACTTACCTTGTGAGTAATGGCAATATAGGGGAATTATTTTCAATGACTTACAATAAAGGTGATCTTTTATTCTTGCTTGCTCAATTGAGCTGGGCTGCATATACTTTAGCCTCAAGCAAGTTATTAAAAAAGATTCATATTCTTGATCTAAGTATGTGGGTAGCATTGACTGGTGGCTTTGCCTCATTAATTATGGCTTTATTTACTGACACACTTGCTATGCCAATTTTAAATTTAAATTCTATTCTCCTGCTTTCTTTTTCTATTTGGATAAATTCTGCTCTTGCTATTTTGCTATGGAATTTTGGTGTTCAACATGCTGGAAGCCAAATATCTAGTATATTTATTAATTTATCAACTGTAATTGGTGTTTTACTAGGAGTATTTTTACTTAATGAAGAATTTAACCAATATGTACTTATTGGTACCCTTGGCATCATATTAGGTGTTATAATACTCACACAATATAAATATATATTGTGGCTATACCATAAGTCACTTTTTTGGAATAAGGACGTATAAAACCAGCTTAAAAAATTTATTATCAAGACAGAACATTTTCACAATATAAAATTTAATTTAAAATATATGAAAATAATTAAATTATAATAAGCCTTCTACAACAACACTTTAAGACTTATAAGAAAAATCATTACTAAAAAAAGCTCTACTTTCTGAAATTTAATCGACTAAAAGGCTTGACAAAATACGCATAATAAAATAATAATATAAAAAATAATTTTGTAATTGAATTTTGGTTTTTTTAAAAAAAATTGAAAAAAATAATTTTTTTTAACTATTTTATAAAAACTGTTTTCATATTATGAAATAATTATTGTACCAACATTTTAAAGGAGAAGTTATTATGAAGATTACGGACATTAAAACCTATCTAGTTGAAGCTCACCGTAGAAACTGGGTTTTTGTTGAAGTAGAGACCGATGAAGGCATCACAGGTATTGGTGAAGCAACAATCGAACCATTTGAAAAAACCATGGTTACTCTTATTGAAGACTATAAGAGAACAGTTATTGGTAAAAACCCATTAGCTATTGAATACATTTGGGAAGATCGTTACCGTGGTCAATTCTTACGTTCTGACTTATTAGTAAACGTAGCATTATCTGCTATTGAAATTGCTTGTTGGGATATTAAGGGTAAAGTATTAGGCGTTCCATGTTACGAATTATTTGGGGGCCCTTACCGTGAAACAGTGCCAGCTTATGGTAACTACTGGTTCATGAAAACTTCACTTGGTGCTACAAGAATTTCTGAATACGCTGAAAGTGCTGCAAAAGCTGTTGAAAATGGTTTTACAGCATTAAAATGGAGTCCATTTGGTTACTCAGCTCACACAATGACAAAGCAAGAAGAAAACGTTGCAGTTGAATGTGTGCGCAGAGTGCGTGAAGCTGTTGGCCCAGACGTCAAACTTATGGTTGATGCACACGGTCGTTTTGACTTACCACAAGCAAAAAGACTTGCTCAAAGATTTGAAGAATTTGACTTATTATTTATGGAAGAACCACTTCCACCTGAAAACTTAGATGCTTATGTTGAATTGAAAAAAGTTTCTAAAACTCCTATTGCGACTGGTGAGCGTTATGTTGCCCGTTTCCAATTCCGTGAACTTCTTGAAAAATATGCTTGTGACTACATCCAACCAGATGCTATCTACACAGGTGGTATGAACGAATTGCGTAAAATCGCTATGATGGCTGAAACTTACTACTGCCCAGTTATTCCACATAACTGTAACGGCCCTGTTTGTACAGCTGCTTCTATCCATGCTTCTGCTTGTATGCCTAACTTCTTATTATTAGAATATATTCCTGTTCCTGAACGTGCAGATTGCTTAGTTGAGCCATTAGTATTCAAAGACGGTGCTTTTGAACTTCCTAAAAAGCCAGGTCTTGGTATTGAATTGAACAAAGAAGTGTTCAAAAACTATGTATACCAACCATGCGATTTAGATCACTACACTGAAAAAAGAGCTATAATCATGGATTAAGCCTTGCATTGGCTTTAAGTAAATAGGCGTATAAAATCGCCTATTTACTGTGCAAACAACAACTTCTAAATTAGTTTGTAATTTAGTTTGGGGGATTTATATGAGTCAAAACAACAATAAAGAAGATAAAATTATTATAGATTATTCTCTAGTAATTTGGCCTTCAGTTTTACTTCTTTGTTTTATTGCAATTTCATTCTTTGTTCCATCTAACATGGAACAATGGCTTAGCAAATCAATTAGAATTTTTGGTGAAAACACTGGTCTTTTATACCAATTATCTATTGTTTTTGTTATAATTTCTGTAGTATATTTTGCTTTTAGTAAATATGGCGACATCCGCTTTGGTGACGAAGAGCCTGAATTTACCACTTTTGACTGGGGTGCAATGATATTTGTTACCTGTATGGCTGGTGGTACTATTTATTGGGCTGCTATGGAACCATTAATGCACTTAAAAGAAGTGCCTTTTGCAAATGTTGCACAAGACAGTGACGACGCTGCTTTATATGGTATGGCATTTATGCTTCTACGTCCTTGGTGGATTTGGGCATTAAACGTACTTGCAGCTCTTCCTATCTGTTATATTGTTTACATTAAACGTATTCCTCTTGCGCGTTTCACAGAAATTTTAGCACCTATCTTTGGTGAAAAAGTTGCTCGTGGCCCGATTGGTAAGGTAGCAAACATCGTCTTTATTCTTGCAATGATGATGTCTTATGCTGGTGGTATTGCGGTTTCTATTCCTATTGCTGCTGCTTGTGTGTCAAATGTTATTGGTGTTGAACACACAATGCTTATGAACCTGATCATTCTTGGTCTTTGTACAGTTCTTTATATTTGGTCAACATATATGGGTCTTAATGGCGGTATTCGTGTTTTATCAAAACTCAATGTATATCTTTGTATGTTCTTAGCTGCATTTATCATTGTATTTGGTTCAACAGTATTCGTTCTTGAGCACATGGCTTATTCAATTGGTCTTGCTTTTGATAACTTCTGGACTTTCTTACTTGGTACAAACCCATACTTTGAAGGCACATTCGATATTGACTGGACACAATTCCAAATTCTTTGGAACTACTCTTCAGCTCCTTTATTAGCTATGTTTATTGCTCGTGTATCACGTGGTAGAACTGTTCGCCAAATATTACTTGGTGGTATGCTTTGTGGTGTTGTTGGTTTATACATGAACTACGGTGTTGTTGGTTCTTACTCACTTTACGTGCAAAACGCAGGTATTGTTGACTTAGAAACAATCATGAGAACCCAAAGTAAAGCTGCTGCTATGATTGCTTTGATTGAAACATTGCCATTTGCTGATTTCATGATGATCTTTGTATTCTTCTTTATTGCTATCTTCTCAGCAACAACAATCGACTCATGCGCACTTGTAACTTCAGGCGCTTGCTGTAAGTACATTCCAAAAGACGTTGATCCTCCGCGTTCTAACCGTCTTTACTGGGCTATCGTACAAGGTGCAATGGGGCTTGCTTATATGCTTATTGGTGGTCTAACTACTGCTAGAGTATTAGGTTCTTACGCTGGCTTCCTCATGGTTCCACTTGTCCTTATTGCTTACATTGCATGGTACAAATATGCTTTTGAATATAATAAATTATATGCTAACCCAAAAGCTGTTCCATTCATCCCACCTTCTAATACAAGAGAAGCTGTTGTTGAAGAAATCTAGTTCTTTATAAAGCCTCTCTCATTGATTTCTGCATATATTATAATGATATATGCAGAAATCATACATTTATTTTCTTATTCAGGTGTTTAGTATTCATTCTTTACAAATTTTCTTTCTTTTTTTTCGTATTTTTTTTCGAAAACAAAAGGAAGCATACAATGAATAAACACTACTTTAACTGTGGAGTTAAAAAATGAGCAAAAAAATTGCTGTCACAAAAGAAGATCTTTGTAAGGGCTGTATGCTATGTACTACAGTTTGCCCTTTCGGAGCTCTTAATCCTGTAAAAAGAGTAAATTCAAAAGGCTATCAATTAGTTGAAGTCATTGAAGAAAAGTGCACTGGCTGTGCTTCTTGTTATCGCATTTGCCCTGACTATGTTTTCAGCATCAAAGAAGGAGTAAAATAATGGAAAAAATCCTTATGAAAGGCAATGAAGCTATAGCCGAATCTGCTATCAGAGCTGGCTGTAGATTTTATGCAGGCTATCCTATTACTCCGCAAAGTGAAATACTTGAATATATGGCTAAAAATATGCCAAAAGCTGGCGGTACATTTATTCAAGGCGAATCAGAAGTTGCTAGTATTTCTATGTGTTGGGGTGCTGCTGCAACTGGCGTTCGCACAATGACATCTTCTTCTGGCCCTGGTTTTGACTTAAAACAAGAAGGCATTGCCTATATTGCTTCTTATGATTTACCTGCTGTTATTGTAAGCGTTATGCGTTACGGTATTGGTGGTGGCGATATCACAGCTGGACAAGATTCTTACTTACAAGCAACAAAAGGTGGCGGTAATGGCGATTACAGACTTATCGTTTACGCACCAAATTCAGTAGAAGAATGTGCACACATGACTTATGAAGCTTTTGCTATTTCTGAAAAATACAGAAATCCTGTTCTTATTTTAGCTGACGGTGCAGTTGGGCAAATGGTTGAACTATGCTCACTACCTGAACCAATTGAACATGATAAAAACACTTATGATGAGTGGGTTATCAAGGGCAGAAAAAAAGAAGAAAAGAAAAACAAAGCAACAAACCTTAACTGGTATATGGGTGATAAGGCTTGGGCTGAACACACAAAGAAAAAGCTTATCAACATGAGAGATAATCTTCAAGAATGGGAAAACTTTATGACTGAAGATGCAGAGCTTATCTATGTAGCTTATGGTGTTTCATCTAGAGTTTGCAAACAAGCAGTTAAAATGGCTCGTGCTGAAGGCATTAAGCTTGGTCTTATTCGCCCTAAAACATTATGGCCTTTCCCTAAAAAAGCATTTGAAAACTTAAATCCAGAAAAAGGATTTATGGTTGTTGAAATGAGCATTATGGGGCAAATGTTAGAAGATGTATATTCAGCATCAAAATACACAAAACCAGTTTACACATATTGTACAGCAATAGACATTCCTATTGTTGATGATGTTCTACAAAGAGCAAAAGAAGTTTTAAATGGCGAAGTTCAACCTGAGGAGGCTTTATAATGGCTAAAGATATACAGAAACCAGAGCTTATTGTAAAAGAAAGCGGTTATTGCGGTGGATGTGGTCATGGCATTATTCAGCGTCTTATAGCTGAATGTCTTGAAGAATTAAATATTTCTGACAAAACAATTCAAGTAGTTGATATTGCATGCTGTTTCTGGGCTTTAGATGCTTTAGACATCGACGGTATTGCTGGCCCTCACGGCCGTTGTGCTGCTGTTGCTACAGGCGTAAAAAGAGCTCGCCCTGAAGATGTAGTATATATTCACGCTGGTGACGGTGCTTCCTATACTATTGGTTTAGCTGAAACAATGCATGCTGCTATGCGTGATGTGCCTATTACTATGCTTGTTGTAAACAACGGTATTTTTGGTATGACTGGCGGGCAAATGGCTCCAGCTACTACTCCTATAGGCGATAAAACAACTTCATCTATGGCAGGTCGTTCACAAGAAATTCACGGTAGTCCAGCTGATATTTTACAATCTATCAGCAATTACGATACAGAATTTGTCGCTCGTGGTGCTTTATACGATGTAAAGCAAATCATGACTACAAAGAAATACATTAAAAAAGCCTTGCAAAACCAAATAGATAACAAAGGTTTCTCCTTAGTAGAAATTCTTTCACCTTGCCCTACTAACTGGGGAATAAGCGCTGTTGCAGGTATGGAAAAAACAAAGACAATGATGACAGAAATATTCCCGCTTAAAATCTATACAGATCGACAATCAGCAGATAAGTCAGCAGGTAAAGGAGAATAGCAATGACAACAGAAATTATTTGTTCAGGTTTTGGTGGTCAAGGCGTTCTTACTATTGGCATGATTCTCATTAATATGGGTGTTGATGCTGGCAAACAAGTGCTTTGGAGTCCATCATATGGTTCTGAAATGCGTGGTGGTACAGCAAACTGTAACGTGGTGATAAGCGATGATGAAATCGGCTCACCATTAGTAACTTACCCAGATATTCTTCTTGCTTTGAACGAACCTTCATTAGTGAAATTCCAAGATAAAGTAAAGAAAAACGGTATTATTCTTGTGAATAGTAGTGTTGTTCCTGAAAATTGGGAATATCCAGAAAATGTGAAAGTATATGCTATTGACGCTACAGGCATTGCTAACGAATTAGAAAATAAACGTGGTGCAAACATGGTAATGCTTGGTGCTATTTCAAAAGTGGGCGAACTTTTCCCATTAGATAAAGCATTGTATTCACTAGAAAAATACTTCAGCAAAAAAGGTAAGTTCCCTCTTAACGAAGCTTGTCTTGATGCTGGTTTTAATCGTGTTTACAAAATAAAAGACTAAATAAGGTAGAAAAAATGGACATTAATAGACTGTTAAAGCCAAAAAAAGTCGCTGTTGTAGGCGCTTCTGAAAAAGAAGGTTTTGCTGCAGATACTTGTAAAAACATTTTAGAATACACAAAAAACATAGACTCTGTTTATTTTGTTAACCCAAAAAGAGACGAAGTTTTTGGCCGTAAATGCTATCCATCTATTTCTGACATTCCTGAACAAATCGACTTAGTTATTATCTGTACACCGCAAAAAGTTGTGAACAGCATTATCGAAGAAGCAGGAAGAAATAATTGCGGTGGTGCGGTTATCTTTGCTAGTGGTTACAGTGAAACTGGTGAAGAAGGTGCAAAAGCACAAGAAGAGCTTATTGAAGTATGTAAAAAGAATAATATTGCTATGATGGGCCCTAACTGTGCTGGTTTTGCAAACTATAATGGCGATGTTTTCTCCTTTGCTTTTTTAAGTGAAAAAAGAGAAAGAAGAGGCAATATAGGCATGATTTCCCAAAGTGGACAAGTTTGCCTTTCAGCATTAGATAAAGTTGGCATGGGCTTTTCTTATATTATTTCTTCAGGCAATAGCGCATCTATAAGCACAGAAGAATATTTAGAATTTCTTGCTAATGACGAAGATACTAAAGTAATTGCAGCCTATATTGAAGGCGTTCGTAATCCTGAAGTATTTACAAATGCTTTAAAAATTGCAGCAAAAAACAAAAAACCAGTTATTATTCTAAAAACAGGGAGAAGCACAAAAGCAATAGCTCTTGCTTCTTCACATACTGGCAGTATTGCTGGTTCTGACGCTGCTTTTTCAGCTGTAATGGAAAAATATAATGCTATACGCGTAGACGATATTCAAGAACTTCTAGGCACTGCACAAATGTTTTCTAATCTCACACTTTTACCTAAGGCAAGCAAGTCTGGTAAAAACAAATGGGCTATAGTTAACGTTTCAGGTGGTGAAGCTGGAATTAGTGCTGATATTGCTTATTTGAAAAATGTAGATCTTTCAGACATTTCAGAAAAAACAAAAGCTGAATTAAATACTATTGTTCCTGAATATTGCACACCAAATAACCCACTTGATCTTACAGCAACTTTAGCTTATATTCCTGAGCTTTTTGCTAAAGCCTTGTCAACACTTATGAAAGATGATGATGTTGATGGCCTTATGATTGGTTATACAATTACTTCACACATTATTGATCAAACTATTCCTTGTATGATTCAAGGCTTAGAACTCTTCAAAAAAGAAGGCTACACAAAACCTATAGTTTGGTTACCTTTTGTTGAGCATAGCCCAAATCAAGAATGTTTAGCTAAGCTTTTAGATTTAAATATTCCTGTTTTATCTTCAGGACTTAGTGGTGTTTCTTCAATCAATAAATTAGAAAGATTTATCAATTTTGATTCTAGTCTACTTGTTAAAAATCCTGATATTGCCTTACCAAAAGAAAAAGAAGAAGACAATTCAAATGCACTTTCAGAACGTGAAAGTATGCAAATGCTTAAAGATTATAATATCAAAGGCGTAAGCGTTGCACGTTTAGCAAGAAACATTGATGAAGTAAGAGATTTAGCGGATAAATTCGTCTATCCTCTTGTGGTAAAAGTAAGCTCAGCTCAAATTCTACACAAATCAGATGTTGGCGGTGTAAAGCTTAATATCAAGAATAAAGAAGAATTAGAAGTAGCCTATAATGAAATCATCGAATCTTGCTCAAAAGCATGCCCTGATGCTATTATCGACGGTGTTATCGTAAATACTATGCATCCAAAAGGTGTTGAAATGATTATTGGTATGAATAACGATAGTCAATTTGGCCCTATGATGATGCTTGGTATGGGCGGTGTTTTTGTTGAAGTATTCAAAGATGTTGCACTTGCCCCTGCCCCTCTTTGTAAAGAAGAAGCAGAAAAAATGCTACAATCACTCAAGGCATATACTCTACTTAATGGCTATAGAGGAAGTGAAGTTTGCGACATTGACGCACTTGTAGAACTTTTATGCGAATTATCAAAATTTGCTGCAGAAAATAAAGATTCTATCAAGGAATTTGACTTTAACCCTGTCTTTGTTTACCCAAAGGGCAAAGGCACAGCTATTGCTGACGCACTTATAGTGAAGTCATAAAAGTTTGAATACGAAAAAAAGCTTCTATCTAAAATTTTTGATAGAAGCTTTTTTTTATAATAAGGCAAAATATTACTTGCTATTATTATTTGACATATATAATTTGACATTTGTCTTAGTGTTATATACAAATAAAGAAAGGGTAAATTAATATATCCCTTTCTTTTTTTGTATATACAATAAAACACTGGACAAAAGAAACTATGATACTCTCATCCTTGGACAAGCATTTAACTATTTTAGATATCCTTGCAGATAATCCAAAGGGTTTAACACTTTCAGCCTTAAGTGGCATTACTGGGCAACCAATCAGTAGCTTGCATCACGCTTTAAGCACTTTTAAAGCCAAAGATTTTATTATGCAAGACCCTGAAACAAAAAAGTATAAATTAGGTTATAAATTTTTACGCTTTGGTGGTGTCTTGCTTAATAATCTTGACATCAGAAATGTGGCAAAAGCAGAATTAGAAAGATTAAACGAAGCAACAGGTGAAATGATATTGCTTTCTGTTCTTTCGCACAGCAATGTGGTTTATTTAGATAAAGTACATAAAGCCTACAGAATGTATCAAGATATTGAAGTTGGCTATACATCGCCTGCCTATTCTTCAACAAGTGGGAAGGCTCTTTTAGCTGGCCTATCAGACGACGAACTTCTAGAAATGTTTCCAAATCAAACAATATCTTTTCCGCAAAGTGAAACACCTGCCTCTATGCCAATAGAAGAGCATCTCATAGAAGATAGAGACGAGCTTTTTTATGAGCTAAACATTATTCGTGCAAGAGGTTACTACTACGGCGAAGAACTCTACTACAGAGGCGTAAGAGCTATTGCAGCACCAGTTTTCATTGGAAAAAAAGTAGCTTGTGCTATTTGCGTCACTGGTTCTAGATATTCCATGACACCGCAAAAAATAAACGAAGTAGTTATTCCAAATCTTATGGAAGCAACGAATAAAATTTCAAACTTACTTACGCATTTTTAATAATTTAATTCTACATAAAAGTATAAATTATATTTTAATTATATTAAAAAGACAATAATAGCAATATCTTTTTGCATTATTGTCTTTTTATTTTAAGTGTAATTCAGGTAACTATCTTGACACAAAGCTTTAGAAGTAATATTTTCTATACAGTAATTTTTACTGCATATAATTCAGAGGCAAATCATGCAAGAAAAAATAATTGTAAATTCAGAAATTGAAGTGACATTAAGAATAATTGGTGGAAAATGCAAACCGCTTATACTCTATATTCTTATGACTCAAGGAGTGCAACGCTTTAATGAACTTTTAGGAAAGATAACAACAATTTCACAAAAAACCCTTACTAATCAATTGCGAGAATTAGAAGCTGATGGACTTATTTTACGCAAATCATACGAAACAATTCCACCAAAGGTAGAATATTCTATCACGCAAAAAGGCAATTCCCTCAAAGTTATTTTAGAGCTTATGTGCATGTGGGGGCTTGATAATAGCGGAGAAAAATATACAGTTGTTGATTCTTTAAATTCTCGCTGTGATTGTGAAGAGTACAAGAAGAACTATTCAAAATTACTCAATTTTTCAATTAACCACTTTTAGCTTTTATAATGAAAATACAATATGAAAATATATATTGACGAACATGAAATAGAATTTCAACAAACAAAAGAAAATACTGATGAAAACATTGTTCAAATAGCAAAAAAACACGGTATAAATATTACTGCTCCCTGTTTTCTTGCAAAAAATGGTTTCGGCTGTTGTGCGTCTTGTCTCATAGAGATTGACAATAAAGAATATTATGCATGTGCTACAAAGGCAAAAGATGGCATGCGTATAAAATATGATGATCCTATTCTTCGTGCAAAAAGGCATGCAAATATCAAAAAATACAAAGAAAATCTTAAAAAAAACAAACAAGTTTTTGCAGAGCATGCAAGACTTGCAAACAAAAACCTAGAGCTTTCTATTTTTAATAAACAAGGATAAAATAATGCTTGAAAATAAAGAAAACACAAATATGTTAACAAAAAAAAGACCTCTTTTTAAAAAAATATTAAAATTTGTTTCTGCTGAAGATATTTTAGAAGCAATAAAGAAACCCGACGAATGGGTGATTATTGATGTGAGAAGTCAAGAGGAATACGAGGGAATTTTCACTAACCTTGTTATGGCAGATTATGGAAGAGGAAGAATAAAAAATGCAATACATATCAATTGGTTTGACCTTGTAGATGAGAATTTTGCCATAAAAAACAAAGAAGAAGTAAAACAAATATTTGAAAATGTAATAAAAAACAAAAAAGCAATACTTTACTGCCATGCTGGCATACGTTCTGGGCACTTGCAATCTATTTTAATCAAAGAATTTGGCTATGATGAAGTATATAATTATGACGAATCCTGGAATGAATGGTCCTATCTTATTTCAAAAAGCAGTATGCACGAAGTTGAGGATGAACTACGCCAAGAAATACTGAAAAACACTGAAAATTGGACAGAATTTTCAAAATATAAATTTGCACTTAACGCTATGCCTGGCTTAAGTAAAGCAGTAAGTTGTTGTTAAGCCTTTTATAAAATAGTATTAACTTTATACAAATACTCTTGTGAATAAAGTTAATACTTATTTTTTAAATAATCACTTTTATTTGATTGATATAATAGACTTTTCTAGTAAAATTTCTACAAGAGTATTTATAGGTAAGCCAACTACATTTGTCCAGCAGCCTTCAATAGAGCTCATCAAGAAAGAACCCTTTCCTTGTATAGCATAAGCCCCTGCTTTATCGAGTGGTTCTTTACTATTTGCGTATGCTTTTAACACTTCATCTGACCAATTAGCAAAATGTACTGCTGTTTCTTTTGCAAAGGCTGTAGAATGAATATTTTCTTTATTTTCAAAAACTTCAATAATATGCACTGCTGTTGTAACAGTATGTTTTTTTCCAGAAAGCATTTTTAGCATACGCAAAGCATCAGCATTATCTACTGGTTTGCCTAAAATTATGCCTTCAATGCTTACAACAGTATCTGCTGCTATAATAACATAAGCATTTTTCTTTTCTTGCATGGCTTGCACACAGCTATGCCCATACATTGCCTTTGTTTTTGCTATGCGAAGTGCATAATCTGCAGGCTCTTCATTTTCAATTGGGCTATCTTCTTCTTGCATAGGCTCTAGTATTTTAAAATCAAGCCCTAAATCTTTAAAAAATTCTTTTTTTAGTTAATTTTCCTAAAGGCAGCGTGATTTAATTTATCCATAAGCAAAGAAGAGTATCTTAATGCTTTTTTCAAGTTACCTAAGACAACAGCTTCCAATAT